>JAYWBH010000811.1:0-8850 GCA_043781815.1 Bryobacterales bacterium
CACGGCTCGGTAGAATCAGTTCGTTACCGAGCCGTGACCGCGAGGGAGCGGTCTTTTCAAAGGGCCCGATACGCTTCGCTCCAACTCTTGAAGCTGTCCGATTGAGGGGAAACTATGCGGCCTTGGGCTGAATACCTGCCTACCCGCTTGCGAGCGAAGTTTTCACTCACTTCGGAAGTCAGGTTGAAAGCACTTACTGTAAGTAGAACGAGAACAAAGCATCCCCTGCTGCTACCAGAAAGTGCTGTTTGCCATCCACCATATAAGTCTGTGGAGCGTTCGATACTTGCCCGATCCTGGAATGCCACAGGATCTTTCCGTTGTAAGCATCGTAAGCCACAAAGTTACCGCCTAAATCGCCTGCAAAAACCAGCTTGCCAGCGGTGGTCAAAATACCATTGCCTCCGCCGAAGCCACCTGTGCCAGGGTAAGTATGCTGCCATGTGATTTTACCGGTCTTGTAGTCAATGGCAGTCAGGTGCGAGCCCAGCGATGCCAGTTGCTGTTCATCCTTGCCACCTAAGCCCATAGCGCCTCTGGGGTCGGTTTCCGTCAAGTAGTACATGGCGAATGTGTCGCTGGTTGGAACGTAGAATAAACCCGTATCCGGCGAGTAAGCTGCCGGAGGCCAATTGGTTGCCCCGCCATTGTTTGGTGAAACCAGTGCGCCGGGGACAATGGAATCTTTGGCTGGGTCGCGCATGGGCTGACCCTTGGCGTTGATCTCTTTCACCCAATTCACTGTTGAACTGAACTTACTAGTGAGTAAGTGCTCTCCAGTGAGTCTGTCTAATACATAGAAGTAACCATTCCGATCAGCATGCAACACCATTTTCCGTTGCTTACCTTTGAATTCACCGTCCACCATAATAGGCGTTTCTGTGGAATCCCAATCATGCGTATCATGCGGGTTCACCTGGTAATACCAAGCCATCTTGCCGGTTTCAATATTCAAGGCCACAATGGAGCAGGTATACAAATTGTCTCCATCCCGACTCTTAGGATTCGTATAGGCTGGCGAAGGGTTGCCCGTTCCGAAAATGTAAAGCTTGGTTTCGGGGTCGTAAACGCCTGGGATCCAAACGTTGCCACCACCATGACGAGCGCCGTCCAGGCTGCCCCAGGTTTCAAGACCGGGGTCACCTTTTTTCATTGGCAGAGAGTGCCAGGTCCACTGCACTTCACCAGTTTCCGGGTCACGCGCTTGCACAAAGCCAGGTTCATCCAAATCGTTTCCAGTGCCCACAATCACGTGGTTTCCGATGACGATTGGGGACATGGTGGAAAAGTATTGCAGGTTAAAATCGGCCATCGCTTTGTGCCAGATTTCTTTGCCCGTACGGGCGTCCAGGCAGACCAGAAAATCGTCAGGAGTTTCCATATACAACCGATTGTTCCACATGCCTAAACCGCGATTGCCGATGTGTGTCCCGCCTTTGGTTTTCCAGAAATAATGCCACAGAATATGACCATCACGGGCATCTACAGCCCAGGCATTATCGGGCATGGAAAGGTACAGAATGCCGTTAACAGAAAGGATCGATGCGCGCACACTGGAGCCACCGCCAAAACCGCCGCCACCAACTTCACCGGTGCCTTCTCCGCCGACAATCAATGGTGGTCCGCCGCCAAAGCCACCGCGTCCGCCACCACCGCCAGTGTTGCCCATGCCAGGCGTGACTCGACTTGTCCACGACAATGTAAGATTCTTGACGTTAGTGCGATCCACTTGCTTTAAGCGGCTGTAGCGCTGACCGGAGTAATCACCAGAGTAAGTGGGCCAATCATTGGAAAGTGGCTTAAGCAAGGCGTTCGGGTCAAGCCCTTGCGCTGCTAAGCCCACAGGGAATGCTAAGAAGAGGAAAAGATTTCTGTTTACCATGTTATTTCACCGTCGCCAGATAGGAAGTCACGTTGTGGATGTCTGAGTCTGTGTATTTGCGCAGCAGATCTTTATGGGGTTTCAACGGTTCGTGAATTTCAACCTTTGGAACATTTCCTTCGCGGGTGAAGGTACGCTGGCCGCCTTCGGCATCGGTGAGTGTCACGATAAAATCGTCGATGCGGGCAAGCCGTCCTTCCACTTTTTCACCGCTGGGAGTAGTCACCGTAACTGTTGTAGGTTTGACTCTGGAAGGCACTGGGGCTGCGCCGAAACCGCCTCTGCCGCCGCCGGGCATTAGCCAGTTTTGCTGCAACTGCTTGGCGTCGGTAATGCGCGACGCGATTCCTTTCAAATCTCCGCTGATGGAGTGGCAACTGGCGCAGGTCTTTTGAAAATACGCTTCCCCTGCTTTGGCGTCGCCTACCAAAATTGTAAGTGGCACCATGCGCGATGCATCATACCCGGCTACTGGAAAGTTATGGATGTATGCTGCGATATCGCCAACTTGCGATTCGGTCAAGTTGAAGCGTGGCATTTCACCACGGCCATCGCGGACCACTGGGTATATCAGTTCGCCCTTCATATCGTTCAGCACTAATTCGGTACGAATCAGATTGGGTCCGCCTTCACCGCCACGTGCATCCGATCCATGACAGAAATTGCAGTGCACGCCATAGAGCGCTTTGCCTCGATCAATGGTGGCTGGTTCTGAAGCTGGACGCGAAGTGGGGAAAGCGGTAGGCCTGCTGCGAGCAGGGGCCGCAGGTGCACCCTGACGAATGGCGGGTCCGGTTGGTGGCTGCGCCAAAAGCGCAAAGCTAGACAGAAGCGCTGCAATGGCAACGTAAGATTTCAAATGGGGCAATCTACACCTCTAAAGTTGTAGCCGTGGGATGGGGGCCCAGCACAGCTAGCCTCTATCGTATCACTGGAGCTTAGAGGTTGGTGATCGGAGTGGTAAGCCAATCCGAGCCGTGACTGCGGGGGAACGGTGTTTGAGGTATTCGCGTGTTAAGCGGTCAACCGCAGCAGCCCGGCCCACGGCCGGGAGGTTTAGGCCCTCAAGATCCGCCACCGAAAGATCTGGAAATAATCACCAGGGCGACACACACGATAATGGCAGCAAAGAAGTCCACAGTTATTTGATGATACTCCTTTCCATGGCGCGGCAAATGTTGACTTACATCAAATTAACTTAAAAGCTGAGCAATCAAAGTGATGTTTGTGTTGTAGAGCTTCGAAACCGGACATCCGGCCTTGGCACCCTGTGTTGCTGCATCAAACGCATCTTTGGTGATGCCGGGAACCTTGGCCGTCAAATCCAGGTGGCTTTCCGTAATGGTGAATCCGCCATCTTTCTGTTCCAGCGTGATTGTACAAGTAGTTTCCAAACTCTCCGCTGGATGGCCTGATTGCGACAGTTGCAGGGACAGCGCCATAGTGAAACAGCCAGCATGGGCCGCAGCCAGCAATTCTTCAGGATTGGTTCCCTTGCCAGCTTCAAACCGGCTTTGGAACGAATAAGGTGTGTCTGAAAGCGTCGCACTTTGAGTGGAAATTGATCCTGCGCCGCTTTTCAAGTCTCCATGCCAATGGGCACTTGCTGTTCTCTTCATCTTGAATTCTCCTCTGCTGCTAGTTTACCAATCGACCATTTACCAGTCGACGACAGAACCATCCTGTGGATCGAATCGAGGCCTATACAACGACGGTTCGCCGACTTGCGCCATCAGTTTATTTTCGTCGATTGTGATGCCAAGACCAGGCTCAGTGAGCAAGGGACGATGACCATCTTTCACTGGGGGCATGGGTTTGGCCAATAGATCGGCATATTCGTTATCACCCCGTTCTTGAATTAAGAAATTAGGAATGGATGCGGCAATCTGCAAGCTGGCAGCCAGCGAACAAGGGCCTTGCGGATTGTGCGGCGCAAGCGGCGTATAGTACGCTTCGGCCATACCGGCGATGATCTTCAGTTCAGTAATGCCGCCTGCGTAACAAACGTCCGGTTGAAGGATGGTGGCGGCACGTTTTTCTAAAATCTCCTTGAACCCCCACTTCGTAAATATGCGTTCGCCAGTGGCAATGGGAATGTGCGTTTTCTTGGCCAGCTCAGCCATGATGTCTACATTCAAAGCCTGCACCACTTCTTCGTAGAACCAAGGATTATAGGGTTCCAAGGCTTTCATCAGCACCAATGCGGTTGGTGGTTGCACGGCACCATGAAACTCCACACCAATGTCCACATCGGGACCCATGCGTTGACGAACATCCTTGAAGTATTCCACTACGCCATCCACATACTTCTTGCCTTCGGCATACTTCACCGGTGCACGCCCTTCGGCCTGCAACATGGTCTTCATAGCGTTTACGCCAGTTTCTTTATTGACGCGGCCATAGACTCTAACCCGATCTCGAGTAGGTCCGCCCATCAACACATGCACTGGCACGCCAAACATTTTGCCTTTGATATCCCACAGTGCCTGATCAATGCCGCTGCTGATGGCTGTCTTGATTGGCCCACCACGATAAAATGCTCCGCGATGAATTGCTTGCCAGTGATAAACCACGCGGCTGGGATCTTGCCCAACCAGGTAGCGTCCTACCTCTAGAGCGCCTGCGGCACAGGCCTTGGCATCGTCCTTCAACATTTCGCCCCACCCGGTAATTCCTGCGTCGGTGGAGATTTTTACAAAGACCCAGGAATTTTTCAGGACGAAAGATTCCACCTTGGTCACTTTGATTTTGTCGTTGGGACCAACGGCCGCAGCATCGGTGCGTTTGGCGGTGAATGTGGAATCCAGGCCAACCAGTGCGGCTGGGGCGATCATGCTTAGCCAGGAACGACGATTCATAGTGGACATAGGGGACAACACCTCCTGAATGGTTAAGACGAACAGTAAGCGTATCAAAAAACAATAAACTATTTTGGCGGACTTTTTGCGAAAGTATCGCTTGTATTGAATAGAAGCGCAAAGAGCCCGGTGCGGGTCGTGAAAGGTTGGAAAAGTTATGTTGCCCCAGCCGCACTGGAACTCCGATTTTGCGCGAGTTATTCAAATGTGTTCAGCCGGATCAAAGGACAGCCCTTGTAGGTTGCCGCGCTGGGATAGGGAGACCATATGTACAAAATAGTTTCAACAAGCTCACTCGCTTTGGCGTTGATCTTTACCGCCGCCGAAGCATACCCTCAACAGACTACTTCGGAGACTTACAGTACTTCGCTTTTCCTGAAAGTGCTTCCTGAAAAAGAAGCAGCCTTTGTTGAGTTCTACAAGACTGGTGCGGGTGCAAAGGTTGTTCAAGCAAGGCAGAAGGCCGACCCTGATGCGATCGGCTGGAATCTGCGGAAGTTGGCGTTTGGTGGCGATCCGGCACCGCAAGCTAACTTCGTAATTCTGGCAGCAGGAAAGGGTGCACCCAAAGAGCCTGACCCGGTGAAGCGTGACGAACTGTATCGCACGGCCAGTGGCATGAGCTATGCCGAATATATGCAGAAAGTAAGGTCAATGAGTGAGCAAATCGGCCAGACCATTGCTCACCTTCACCATATGACGGACGGCTACACTACGGTTGAAGGTGATGTTGTGGTTGCCACACGCCTAAAAGTAACGGCCGGAAAAATGAATGAGATGGCTGACTTTGAACGCGATTTTCGCATGCCCATGTCCCAGGCCAGAGTGAAGGATGGAAGGGTGAAAGCCTGGTCGTTTGGTCATCTTGCTTTCCCGGGCAGTGAACAAACCTACGACGCTACCGAAGCGGTGGTCTATAAGGACCTGGCCAGTGCGATGGCCAGCAACACTGGCACAGCTATGACAAATTTCGCAAAAGTATTTCCTGGCAAAGACTATGCCCGCTACATTTCTGATCGAAACGCGCTTTCAAAAGTAGTGAGGACAGATGTTTATCGGGTAATGGTATCGTACCGTCCGCAAAAATAGCAGATTGAAGTTGAGGGCTGGCACCCCCCCGGCCGGACTACTCCGGACCTGCCCTCGATATAATGGCTCCTGACATAAGGAGCCATTTTTTTGCGCACACTTTTATTGCTGCTGGCAACACTGCCGATGTTTGTTGTTTACGGTGAACCTGCTCCCAAAGAGCGGATCACCATTGATGCTCATGTTGCGATCACCATGCGTGATGGGGTAAAGCTTTATGGCGATGTCTATCGACCCAATCGCGATGGAAAGTTTCCGGTAATTGTGATTCGCACTCCTTATGGCGTGCAGCGCGATGGTGCATCCACTTCGCCCATTGCCTTTGCCAGGCAAGGTTATGTAGCGATGATGGTGGATGTCCGCGGGCGTTTTGAATCGGAAGGGAATTGGGACCCGTTCCGCGATGAAGCCAATGACGGTTACGACATTATTGAATGGGCCGCTGTGCAGGCTTGGTCCAACGGACGCGTGGGCACCAGTGGCGGATCGTATTTAGGACATAACCAGTGGCGTGCAGCGTCCATGGCTCCGCCGCACTTAGTGGCTTCCTTCCCGGCAGTGGCATCTACCAGTATTTATAAAAACTGGGCTTTTTACGGCGGGGCCTTTCGGCTATCGTTCAACTACGGTTGGGGCGTGTCCCGCATGCCTTTCCGCATTATGCAGCCCCAATACTGGCATACAGAAAGTGGGTCGCCGTATGAACTTTCCTATGACAATATTCTTTGGACCTTGCCTTTGAAAACTGCTGATCTGGCCGCAGGCAGGCAGGTGAAGCATTGGCGCGATTGGGTGGAGCATCAAAGTTTCGATGCTTATTGGAAAGCCATTGACGATGAAGAACGTTTTGAGAAAATCCAAACACCAATGCACACCCTGGGTGGTTACTTTGACATCTTCCTGAACGGATCCATCAACGGTTATACGGGCATGCGCAATCGTGGTGGAAATGAACGGGCGCGGCTACAATCCCGGATGATTCTAGGACCTTGGGGGCACGGGCCAAGTCAGAAGTTTGGTGATATCGACTTTGGGCCGACGGCCATGCGTGATCAACCCGCCATGGAGTTACGTTGGTTTGATTTTCATTTGAAGAATGAAGCCAACGGTTTGGATAAAGAACCTCCAGTGGAGTTTTTCTTCATGGGAATTAATAAATGGCAGAAGGCCGATAACTGGCCGCCAGCCGGAGCAACGTACACTCCCGTTTATCTTACAAGTGATGGCAAGGCCAATTCAGGGCGGGGCAATGGACGGCTGACTTTTATTGCTGCGCAGGCAACAGGCAACGATCAATATTCCTATGATCCTAATCAACCAGTAATGACGTTAGGCGGCAATAACTGCTGCGGCACTCCGACGATTGCAGGCCCCAAGGATCAGCGTCCGTTAGAAATCCGGAATGACGTGTTGGTGTATAGTTCTGAATTGCTAAGTGATCCGTTGGCAATTGCCGGACCTGTGAAAATGAAACTCCACGCCGCCACCGATGGCAGGGATACCGATTGGATGGTGAAGCTGATTGATGTTTATCCCAATGGTTATGCAATGAATATCGCCGAAGGAATTTTGCGCGCGCGGTTCCGCAAAGGTGTGGACCAGATGGAATTGCTTGAACCGAACAAGCCATACGAATTTGAGATCGACATGGCAGGGACGGCGAATGTGTTTTTACCAGGGCATCGAATTCGAGTGGATATTACCAGTTCTAACTTTCCGCAATTTGATCGCAATCCAAACACCGGGGCGGCTTTAGGTGCCGATGCAAAGACGCGGATTGCCAGGCAGACCATTTTTCACGGTTCGCTGAAGCCATCGGCGATTATCTTGCCTATTGTAAAAGCACCGTAAAGGTTATTCAAAACCTAGCGACAGGGGCCAAAGCCATTACTGCCCATGCCGTTGCACTAGCGGAAATCCATTGGTCGTGTCCGTGCGGAAATCCGGATTCAAAATACGGTTGGAACTTCGGCGCACGGCTAGTGACGTACCACGACCCGTCATCCAGTTGGGTTCGTAACAAGTAGGCAACTCCTTTTTTATAAGGCGCCTTGGACGCTTCTAACTTGCCGCTTTCCCGCAATGCGCTGAGTACGATTCCAGTTGCATAGGCATCGCTTGCAAGATAAGGGTTTTGCGACCAGCCACCATCGGCGCCTTGCGCTTGTAGCAAGGTTTTGGCTGCACGGGAAATATCGGCGGAAGGGGCACCCGCCCAATGTAACCCCATCAGATGGTCGGCCCGTTCGTAATTGGTTTGGGGTTGCTGTTCCAAAAGCCACTTACTGGCTCGCACGATCCTTTCGTCAAACTCGGCTTTGCGCGCAGGCCAGCCGTAGAGCTGCATTGCCCGAATCGCAAGCGACGTGCGCGTGATCGTGCTTTCTTCCAAAGGTGCGCGCGATACGCCGTCCATCACCCACGATCCGTTGCTGTGTTGTCGGCCAGCAATGTAGTTCACTGCGGAATCCGTAAGTGGGCTGGCGGGCAGTTTGGCTGCACCAAATCCTACCAGGGCGTTAACTAGCGCGTCCACGTCACCTCCCGTATTTAGAAACTGCAACCATTGCGATTCCAGCGGATTCGCCGCAATCATTCCGCGAGTCAATTCCTCGTTGACCATTTTGTATTCACCAACACCAGCAACCCGTAGTGAATTTGCGGCACGGGAGAGGATACTTTGATGGTGACAACCCACGCAGCCACTTTCATTGAAGAACTGCGTGGAAGATTTGGTGAGCAATTCCATTGCCTGATCAACAGCTTTTCGGGGACTATTTGTTGCTAGTCCTGTGGAGCGAAGTGGGGACATCGGCGAATCACCAGCGGACTTTGCGCCCCGGGATTGAAGAGCCTGCAGGGTGGCAGGGTAATGGAATCGACGAGCCCAATCCAGCACAGACCGGCCTGTTTGTTTGTCCAGCGCATTCACATCGGCCTTGGCATTAAGAAGAGAGTTGATTACACGGATATCCTGACGCTCCGCTGCTACTGCTGCAATTAGCGGAGTAACACCACGAT
>JAYWBH010000812.1:0-8846 GCA_043781815.1 Bryobacterales bacterium
TCTGAAATCGGCACTGCCTTCTGGTGTTGTTCCACCAATTACCGCGCCAGCAAGTTTGGTCTTGAGTCGAGTGTCCGTTGTTTGGCCACCTTTTCCGCCATGATCGTCAGCCATCAGGGCGGTGGTGCCACCAAGCAGTGTAAGCACCGCAAATGCGGCGTTAAGTATCGTTTTCATTAGTAATTTCCTCCATTCTTCAATTCGGCCATTGCCCAACACAACCGCGCTGTAAAGCTTAGTGCAATTGCAGGAAACGAGAGAAGCAATCAGTGCCTTCTTTCGATCCTGGTAGTTACGACAGATCGGATCGGCGCACGGAACACAAATAACGATTAAAAATCGTTAGCGTTGATTGGGGCGATATTTTGGCAGGTTAAATGCTTCTCTCTACTTGCTGACTCACGGAATCTATATATATGGGCGGTCATCCCCAACGCGTCACTCGCAACTGGGTGAGTTCACCCATTTTAGAGTTCCTGGGCAGGAAAGGGAGGTTACTTTCAGTGTTCTTTGTCTTTGTCTTTATTTGGTCGTTCGCGTTATTTGCAGGCGTAACCATGGTTTGGCTTTTGGCATGGGCTATCCGGCGCGGTGAATTTCAGAATCCTCGCGAAGCCGCCAAAATGATCTTCGATGAAGAAGAGCCCATCGGCAGGATCACGGACCACTTTCCAGGGGAACGGTCATGATACAAAACCAAATCGTACAGAACCCAATCCCAGAGGCGCTACGGCCTGAGTTGGAAGCACGAATTGAAGTGGATACTTACAGCCGCCCTGTCATCGTACTGTACTGGAGCACCAGCCTATTCTGGCTTACATTCGCCACACTCGCCGGGCTCATCAGTTCCATCAAACTGCATTCTCCGGGCTTCCTCGGCGGGATGGAATGGATAACATTCGGCCGCATTCGTCCAGTTCATTGGGACACCGCAATTTATGGATTTGGTGGCTTAGCTGCATCGGGCACCTTGCTGTGGCTACAAGCCAGGCTATGCCAGATTCGCCTGCCATTTCGCGAACTCTTATTAGTAGGTTGCGTCATTTATAACCTTGGCATAGCGGTGGGAGTTGTGGGCATTCTGATGGGTCAATCCACTGGTGTTGAAACTTTAGAGTTTCCCTTGTATGCCATCCCCTTCCTGGTAATTCCTTATGTCTTCATCGTTATCGCCAACTTCAACATGTACTGGCGCAAAGCGACCAAGCACACTTACGTTTCGCAATGGTATTTAATGGCCGTCACCGTCTGGTTCCCCATACTGATCTTGTCCGCCGAAGCGTGTACTAACTTTGGTGCTGTGGATGGCGTGGCCCAGGCAATTGCTAACTGGTGGTATGGGCACAACGTTGTGGGACTTTTTGCGACACCAACAGGCATCGCCGCAGCCTACTATCTAATCCCTAAAGTCATTGGCAAGCCGATTCACAGTTACCATCTTTCGCTGCTCGGATTCTGGTCCAACGCCATTTTCTATAACTGGGCAGGCACTCATCACCTGACAGGCGGCCCTTTGCCAGCTTGGACCATTACTCTTGGCGTGGTCGGCAGTCTGATGATGTTCATCCCGGTGATCACCATCGGCATCAATCATCATATGACCATGCTGGGCAGCTTCCATTATTTGAAGACCAGCCCCACGCTACGCTTCGCCGTCATGGGTTCCATGTGCTACACCCTCTCCAGCTTTCAAGGTTCACTGGAAGCTTTGCGCAGCCATCAGGAAGTTACTCACTTTACCCACTACACCATCGGGCATGTCCACTTCGGCATGTACGGCTTCTTCGCACCACTCATGTTCGCCATGATGTACTACGCCATGCCCCGCCTAACCAATCAGGAATGGAGCAGTGCCCGGCTAATCCGCATTCACTTCTGGTGCACCCTGGTGGGCATGCTCCTTTATGTTCTAGCCATGTGCTTTGCTGGAATTCGTCAGGGTTTGATGATGAACGATCCGTCCATTCCGTTTCTTAACATTGTCAAATTCACGGTGCCGTTCCTAATGTTAAGAACGCTGGCCGGGTTGATACTCCTCACTGGAACCATCGCATTCCTGATTAACTTCAGCCGCATGCTTACCCGTCATACGTTCACTTACTCAACACCCACGCTGTTCACATCGAATCGTCGATGGGAAGACATCCTTGAAAAAGAAAGGGAACTGACCAGCAAACAAATACTGGACGGAGGGCAAGGCGCATGAATCGCACAGTCCTGCTGATCCTGGGCATCTTCCTTACCATCGCATCATCGGTCACGGGACTGGTGATCATTCCCAACTGGCAATTTCAGGAATTGAAACCAGTAGTCAAAAACGAAGGCCAGCAATTCCCTGCCCCATATGAAGGGGAAGCAGCTCAAGGACGCCGCGTCTACATAGATCAAGGCTGCATTTACTGCCACACCCAACAGGTCCGCATGAAAGGGTATGGTGCGGATATTCGACGTGGTTGGGGAACTCGCCGTTCTGTTCCTCGCGATTATATATACGACCGTCCTCACCAGTTAGGAACCATGCGCACTGGGCCTGATCTGGCCAGCATCGGCGGACGTCAGCCTTCCAGCGAATGGCATGCGCTGCATCTTTATAACCCACAGATCACTTCCCCCGGGTCGGTCATGCCTCGGTTCGATTACTTATTCACTGAAGTTACCGAACCCGCACAACTAACTAACCAGGCAGTAAAGGTTCCAGTGGGCGCAGCCGGTAAGGTAACTCATATTATTCCCACCGAACGCGGTCAGGCGCTGATTACTTATCTTAAGCGGTTAAATCAATCCTACCCATTTCCAGAGGCAAATCAATGAGTGAAATTATACCTAGTGAAGTCACGCCTCCCAACCCCGATGCAATCTTTGCCTTGCACTCGGCAGCCATGCGCGAGGCTTCCGAACCGCGCGATGGCATTAAGCCCACGCCTGTCTCTTACCTGATTATGTGCTTCTTCTGGGTACTTTTCGGAGGATGGTACATGGGTTACTACAGTGGAGAGTTCAAAGCCAACGGTCTAAACGAACGTGCCGTTGGAGGACCGCTCGCTGCTGGACCTCCCCAAAATCCTATGGTGCTGGGTAAAGAAGTATTTGGTCCCTGTATGCAATGCCACCAGCAGACCGGTCTGGGTGTACCCGGCAGTTATCCTCCATTGGTCGGCTCTGAGTATGTGCTGGGAGACAAGCGTCGTCTAGTTGCCATCCTGCTAAACGGAATCACCGGTGAGTTAGTAGTCAAGGGAAAGACTTACAATTCGCAAATGCCAAGTTGGAAGCTTCGTGAAGATGAAGAAATTGCCGCCGTGCTCACTTACATCCGCGCTAGTTGGGGGAATTCGGCCGATAGTGTACCAACTAACCTGGTTACGACCATCCGCAAAGAGCTGGGTGATAGAGGAGGCTGGGATGCTAAGTCGCTAGCCGAATTCGCCGCGTCAAAGCCAGCGATCGTAACTCCAGCGTCAGTAACTCCAGTGGCAGCGCCGGCGACTAAGTAGAGTCAATGCTTCTCGACACCACCCACTTACGAAGCGCAACATCCGACCGCCAACAGCAAGCCGCCCAAATTGCTTGTGCCTGTTTGGAAGAAGCACCTGCGTCGTTGTGGTGGCGCATCGGCGGCAGCGCATTCCTGGCGATGAATGGCATGGTCTTCAGTATCGCCTTGAATGGTTCCGACGTCACCCCGGCAGAACGGTACAACCTGGAACTTACGGTGTTCTTTGTAACTCTACCCGTCTTCTTTTTACTAAGTTGGGAGTTTCTGCAAGCCACTTGGAGATCCTTAGTACTCCGCCAGATGTCCATTGAATTTCTGTTCTTACTCGGCATTGTAAGTAGCCTTACGGCTTCCGCCTTGTTCTTCATCCGCCGCACTGGGAATGGTTATGCAGACGTAGCCGCCATGTTACTGGTCATTTACGCGTTAGGTCGCCAAATCGGCGCCTATGGCAAGCAACGAGTCCTGGAATCTTGGGAAGAATGGTCTCCATCCAAAAGGCAGGCCCATCGGTTGAATGGGGAAACCGTATCAGCCGCCGACGTTCAACCTGGCGACAAGATTCGCATCTTCCCAGGCGAAGTCGTTCCCGTGGATTGTCGCATCATTGCAGGGTCCGCCTTCCTGCACGAATCCTCCATCACCGGGGAAAGTCTGGCCAGCGGCAAGTCCATAGGCGACCAGGTAATGGCCGGATCATTTCCACTTGACGCATCGTTCGATGCTGAAGTCACTGCCCCCGCCAGCGGCAATCAAATCGATCAGGTGCGCGCTCTCATTGAGTCTGGCTTGTCCCGTCCTGGCCAAGAACAGCGAACCGCCATGAAGGTGCTGCGTTGGTTTGTGCCGTTGGTTGTTCTGGCCAGCATCGCAACATTTTTGTGGCATTCCCAAAGCATGGTGTGGGATCAAGCAGTGTTCATTGCCCTTTCTGTAACCGTCATCGCTTGCCCTTGCGCATTGGGATTCGCCACACCCCTTGCCGTTTGGACCGCTATCGCCAAGTTGCGCGAACTGGGAATTGTGGCCCGTTCCGGTGAAGCCATTGAAAAGTTGGCTGAAATTGATACCGTTGTTTTCGATAAGACTGGCACCCTCACTCTTCCTGAAGAGTACACAGCAACCTGGCATGTCTCCCCTGCATGGCAGAATCATGTTGCCGAACTCCGCTTCCTGCTGCGTGAAGCGGAAGTGTCCAGCCGCCACGCTTTATCCCGAACGCTTGCCCCCTTATGGAATGCTCCAGTCAAGGCAACCACAACATTGATGCACGTCCGCCTGCTGCCCGGCGTCGGCATTGAAGCAGACTTCCAGAATGGACGACACCTTTTTGCCGGAACAGTGGACGGTCATCAGTTAGTCATTCGAGTTGATCAACTGCTGGCCGCAACCATCGACTTAGTCGAAAAACAAGCTCCCGCAGTAAGTCCCGCTATCAAAGAATTGGAATCCCTTTCTATCAAGGTAATCCTTTCTACTGGCGATTCAGCCGACCGCGCTTCAGCCATCCCCATCAGCACCCAACTTTCTCGACAAAGTCCTACACAGAAACATGCCCTGATGCTTCAGTTACACGATGAAGGTCGCAAAGTCCTGTTTGCCGGTGACGGATTAAATGATTCCGCAGCCATGGCCTGGAGTCACGTCGCCTGCGCCGCCCCGGACAGTGCCGCCTGGGTGCGCGACCTGAGCGGTCTGCTCTTCCTGCATCGCGATTGGAGCCAACTTGCCCGTGCCATTACCATCGCTCGCAAGACGCGCAAAGTGGTGCGTTGGAACATCGGCTTCTCGCTGGCCTATAACGCCGTTGGCATAATAGCCGCTTCCGCTGGCCTGCTCCACCCCGTCGCATCAGCCTTAATCATGATGGCCTCTAGCCTTACCGTAATCATTTATTCCATGCAACTTATGGATTGGGAGCCTGCGGAATGAATCCCATATGGCTTATCGGATGCGGCCTGCTGCAGCTTGCCCTTCTGTACTATCAAGCCCCGTGGACTGCTGGGCTCGGCGCTGGGCTTGGGATACTACTGATCCTAGCGCTGTTCGCGGTATCACGCCTTCGTTGGGATTCGCACTTGGACATGATCCTAATCATGACCGGTCCCGGTGGCCTAGGAATGATGCTGCCCATGTTCTTCGTTGATGTCCCAGCCTGCCACATACAACCCTCTGTGACGGGGTTCTTACTCATGACTAGCGGCATGCTTCTCGTTACACTCCCCCTAAGTTGGCAATCTGCCCGCTGTCTAATAGAAGCTCGTAATCAGGGCATAGGTGCTCTGACTCTGGGCGTGGATGTAATCGGGATGCAAGTCGGAATGTTACTAAGCTATCTATTGATGAGTAGGTGGCCAATTGGCGACGTGCGCATTGTATGGATGCATCATGGTTCCATGCTTATCTGCATGAATCTTGGAATGCTTGCGGCCATGGTCTTCTTGCGATGGGTAAATCCCGCACCTCTGGGCGTATATACAGAGCGCTGAAGTTCCGCCAATAGTCGCAAAAAGTCAGGAACAAATCCTTAGCTTGAATCGTCTACACTTTTTAGCATCTTCATCCATGTCAGGCAACGCCTCATTCAAAGAATCTTTCAACGTGGCCATTGGGTCACTACGCGGCAGTAAGCTGCGCAGCTTCCTCACGTTATTGGGCATTATTCTGGCCACCGCTACGCTAATTGCCGTGATGAGCGTCATCCGCGGGATGGACGAATATATGGCGAAGAACATTACCGACTTGGGGGTGGAAGGCTTCCGCGTGCGGCGTGTGGTGATGATCGGAAGTTGGGAACCGAAAAAGTGGCTTGAGATGCAGAAGAAGAATCCGCAGTTGAATCGCGAGGAATTCGATTTTGTGAAGAGCAAGGTTCAACTGACCTCAGACCTGGGCATGGAGACTGGTAAGCAATGTTCCGTGACCGTTGCTGGTGACCGATTGCAGGAAGTGGAATTGCGCGGCGTTACTTCTAACATCGCCGTGATGAACAATACACAAACAGAGTTGGGACGCTTTATCAGCGACAACGACGATAGTCGGCATCTTATGGTGGCGTTTATTGGAAGTGAATTGAAGGATCGCTTTTTCGCCAATGTCGACCCCATTGGGAAGTTCATCCAAGTGGATGGGCGGCCATTTGAAGTAATCGGAGTAGCCAAACAACAAGGGTCCGCTTTTGGGCAATCACGGGACAAATTTCTGATGATACCCATTGAGACCTACTTCAAGATGAACAGCGCCCGGCAAGGATTGGGCTACACAGCCAAGGCCATGGACCGTCCACACTTGGAGCAGGCGCAGGACGAAGTTCGATCGTTGTTGCGGGCCTATCGACATCTCAGACCAGGGCAGGATGACACCTTCGGCATCTATTCTTCAGATTCATTTGTGGCCTTGTGGGATCGCATGACTGGTGCCATAGCGGCCACCGCCATTGCCATTGTCAGCGTGTTCATGGTGGTTGGCGGCGTGGTGATTATGAACATCATGCTGGCGGTGGTCACCGAACGAACCATGGAAATTGGCATCCGCAAATCGTTGGGAGCGCGCCGACGCGACATCATGAATCAGTTCTTAGTAGAATCCGCAGTATTAAGCGGAATGGGAGGACTGATTGGCGTTGTCCTTGCTTGGATCACGGCGATCATTGTCCGAAACACCACCTCGGTGCCGATGTCCGTTCCCCCTGCGGCCATCTTCGTCGGGGTGGCACTTTCCTGTGTGGTGGGACTCTTCTTCGGCATCTATCCAGCTCATCAGGCGGCCAAGTTGGACCCCATTGAAGCGTTGCGGGCGGAACGATGAAAGCACCTGGCAGCAGTCCCTTCACGGCATTTTTGTTCGGAGCCAAATTGGCTTTCGACACAATTCGCGGCCACAAATTACGATCCTTACTGACCATTCTGGGTGTGATCATCGGCACCAGCACCGTGATCGGCGTGGGTTCAATTATCGCTGGCCTGGATGGAGCAATCAGCGGACAGTTGCAATCCTTCGGAGCGGAAAATCTAATCATCGCCAAATGGGATTCGCCTTTATCGTTCGGCGGGCGGTCACTTGAAGAGAGAATGCGCAAACCGTTAACCTATGAAAACTCCCAGGCCATTGCTGAGCGTTGCCCTTCAGTGAAACACGTCAGCCCTTACTTGTTCCCCAACTGGAACGTCATGCATAAGGCGAAGTACAAGGCCATTGATTTATATCGTATGAATCTGGCAGGCACGGATGAAGGATTTCTGGGTTCAGGCGTGGAGATGCTGGCCGGTCGCTTCTTCACCGATGCCGAAGGCTACCGCAGAGCGCCAGTTGTTGTAATTGGTGAGGACATCCGCAAGGCCTGGTTTCTGAATGAAGATCCAATTGGCAAACCAGTGGAAATTGACGGCCATCAGTTTACCGTGGTGGGCGTGATGAAGCGCTCCGCACAAACTCTTCCCGGCGATGAGGATTTACGCTTGTTTCTACCTTACCTTTCCATGCGCAAACTGTTCCCCACTTCCAAAGAGCACATGCTGATTGTGGTTCCAGAGAAGGGGAAGCAGGCAGCGGCATCCGATGAAATTCGTGCAGTGCTGCGCATAGAACGGCGCGTACCCTTCAGCAAACCAGATAATTTCAGCGTGTCCACATCGGCGCAATTGATTGAACAATTCCGCGGCGTGACAGCAATGATCGCCATTGTAATGGTGGTGCTGAGTTCGATTGGGCTGCTGGTGGGCGGCATTGGGGTGATGAACATTATGCTGGTATCGGTCACCGAACGGACACGGGAGATCGGGATTCGCAAAGCACTGGGGGCTCGCAAAGTGGATATCATTTTGCAATTCTTGACCGAAGCCGTTAGCCTGACGGCACTGGGCGGCGTGCTGGGAATCTTGTTGGGTTGGATGGTGAGTTTAGCGGCAAGGTTGGTGTTCCGCACTTTGCCCACCGTGGTTCCGTTGTGGGCGGTGGCCGCAGGATTCTTAGTGTCCGTTGGCGTCGGCATCTTCTTTGGAATTTGGCCGGCGAATAAGGCAGCGCAGTTAGATCCGGTTGAGGCGCTTCGGTATGAGTAAGCGAATCCTTTAAGGATTCCAGGCAGGGAACGGGTCAACCCGACCACGTTTCAGATCCGCCAACAAATCAGGCACACGATTGCGGCGCTTCAGCAGCGTCTCCAGCAGTTTTTCAAGTGCTTCCTCATCGCCGTGATCCAGCCAGGCTCTGGGGATCTGTTTAAGAGCATTGTCCAGCACCTCTTCCGGGAAATAGCGCACCCGATCCAGCCATGGCTCAAAGGCATCAAACCCTTTCACGTGATTGTAAATCACTGGTCGAAAATACAGACCGCTGAGCGGGGAATCCT
>JAYWBH010000813.1:0-2896 GCA_043781815.1 Bryobacterales bacterium
TAATCCGTCATTTGACCCAAACGGGCCGCTTCTACGGAAAAATTCACTTTGCGAACTGGGGAATGCACCGAATCAATGGGGATGTAACCCAACGGTAGATCTTCATCGAAGTTACGATCTGCGGCAACGTATCCGCGACCGATCCTCAGACGCATTTCAATGTTGAGTTTGCCGCCTTCGCCCACCGTGGCAATGTGCATATTTCGATCCAGCACTTCCACGTCGGCGTCGGTTTCAATCTGTCCGCTTAATACTTCACCGGGCTGATCCACAACCAGGCGTACGGTATGGACCACGTCGGTCATCATCTTAAACGGAACCTGTTTCAGGTTCAGAATGATGTCGGTGGCATCTTCCACAACACCGGGGATAGGGCTGAATTCGTGAGCCACTCCCTCAATGCGCACTGCGGTAATGGCAGCGCCTTCAATAGAACTCAACAACACACGGCGTAACGAGGTGCCGATGGTTGTACCAAATCCGCGCTCAAACGGTTGGGCGGTAAAGCCGCCAAATCGTTCAGTGAGTGTATCGGTATTCGCCACCAGGCGCTTCGGTTTTTGGAAACCTTTGAACATTCAATCTCCTTGCTTACAGGCTTTCTTAACATTCCTGATTCGGCGGCCCGATTCATTCAAGCCACCGCTGGCAACGCGTCTAATGCCGACGCGTTACTTGGAGTAAAGCTCGACAATGAGCTGTTCGTTCAATTGGATCTGAACTAGATCTTCACGCTTGGGGATGCCAATAATACGACCCTTTAGCGCTTCACGGTCCATTTCAAGCCAGGGCGGTGTGGGCTGATGTGCCGTTGCATCCCGGGATTGAAGAATATTGGAATTGTTTTTTGCGCTTTCACGGATTTCTACAATGTCGTTGGGACGAACAGTGTAAGAGGGGATGTTAAGCCGCTTTCCGTTGACGTTTACGTGTCCGTGACGGACCACTTGGCGGGCAGAGGAACGGCTGGTGCCCAGACCCATGCGATAAATTACGTTATCCAGGCGACGTTCCAGCAAGCCCAGCATGACTTCGCCGGTGACGCCCTTCATCTTATTGGCTTTTTCAAACAGGTTGCGGAATTGACCTTCCAGCACACCGTAGTAACGGCGGGCCTTCTGCTTCTCGCGCAGTTGCAAACCATAGCCGACAATCTTCGGCTTACGATCTTTGCCATGCTGCCCTGGGGGGAAATTACGCTTTTCAATGGCACACTTTTCAGTGTGGCAACGCTCACCCTTGAGAAACAATTTCATCCCTTCGCGGCGGCATTGCCGACACTTGGGACCATTATACTTTGCCATTCATTCTCCTTGAACCGTTTAGCAATTGAGAGTAGCCAAAGGTGCAGTTTACGGCCATTGCTTTCGGATTACCGTCAGCGGCGGCTTTCTTCCTGCTTTTTGCCAGCTTGCCCTGTCTTGTAAAAGATCAGTGCAAACGGACATCATTAAATTATACAACAACAAATCTTCACACAAATTCGGGGCGAAGGCTTTGGGCCTTGCCCCTCAATTGCAAATTGAATCAGGCAGAATCAAACTCTGCGCTTTTTCGGAGGACGGCAGCCATTGTGCGGGATGGGTGTTACGTCTTTAATGCTTCGAACTTCAATGCCGATAGTGGAAAGGACACGTACAGCCGATTCGCGTCCGGCACCAGGACCGGCCACCCGAACTTCAACGACACGCAGACCCGATTCCTTGGCCTTGTTAGCGGCGGTTAACGATGCCTGCTGCGCTGCGAAGGGAGTTCCCTTGCGCGATCCACGAAAGCCCAGCGAGCCAGAGCTGGACCAGGAGAGCACGTTGCCCAACGGGTCAGCAAAGGTGATGATGGTGTTGTTGAACGTTGCCTGGACGTGGCACACGCCCATTGGTACACTCTTTTTCTCCTTCTTCTTGAAGGACTTTTTGCCGGAATTCTTAGTCTTAGCTGGTGCTTTTGCCATGTGTCTTTTTCGAAACCTTTACTTCGTTGCTTTCTTTTTAGCTGTGACCGTGCCGCGACGTGGACCTTTGCGGGTGCGGGCATTGGTGTGAGTACGTTGGCCACGGGCCGGTAAATTGCGGCGATGGCGGAGTCCGCGGTAGGAACCCATTTCGATGAGACGTTTAATGTTCATCGAAACTTCCTTACGCAGATCGCCTTCCACCGAACCTTCGGCTTCAATCAGTGTGCGGATCTTGTTGACTTCTTCTTCGGTCAAATCGGAGACACGCTTGTTCTTATCCACACCAGTGCGGTACAAAATGGACTGGGAACGGGTCTTGCCAATACCGTAAATATACGTGAGGCCGATCTCGGCTCTCTTCTTGGCGGGCAAATCGACGCCTGCAATACGTGCCATTCTTAAACGCTCCTACCTTGTTTCTGCATCTGCATCACAATTAGCCTTGACGCTGCTTGTGTTTCGGATTGACGCAGATCACGCGGACCACGCCCTCGCGGTTGACGATCTTGCATTTATCGCAGAGTTTTTTTACGCTTGCGCGAACCTTCATGATTTCCTCAACAAACTTTTTATCCTGCCACGCCCCGGATCGAATGGTGAAACTTCCACCCCAACTCGATCACCGGGTCTCAGCCGGACGAAATTCTTTTCCCTTACCCCTGCGGGATGGGCCAATACCTGTTGGCGTGAAGCCAGCTCCAAACGAACCATGCCGTTGGGCATCAACTCCAAAACTGTGGCTTCGACCGCTTCGGCCATATACCACTATATCATTGAATCCAAGCAGGACAGCCCGCCAGACCTTTCACTACGGTCGAGTCAGAACCCAGGGACCGTCTGCCGTCACCGCCACACAATGCTCAAAATGGGCCGATGCCGAACCATCCACCGTGACTGCCGTCCACTTATCAGCCAAAACTCGCGATGCTGGCTTGCCGACGT
>JAYWBH010000814.1:0-2896 GCA_043781815.1 Bryobacterales bacterium
AAACTGCCCCGTTGCCATGCGATCTGCAGTCACGCAACAATTCGTGGTGATGTCGCCCGTGCCAATATCTTCAGCAAGTGCCCGACGAATCAAATCGCGCAATTCGGGATGCGAAATGTCCATCATGTTTTGGTGATCCCAGCCAATGCCTGTTGGCTTTTCTCGCGCTGCGCGTGGTATTCAGCCAGCTTCACTCGCATCCCTTCAAGAATTTTCTCCGGTGCTTTTTTCAGAAAATCTTCGCTGGAAAGTTGGCGCTCTGAATTTGTAATTACCTTGACTAGTTCGGCAATTTCTTTTTCTAGCCGACCACGTAGCGCATCCAACTGTCCTGCCGAAACTGCCAGAACCAAATCAAAGCCAGGCGTAGATCGCATAGGACCGGTGGCCCTGGGAGGGGGTACCGTGGTTGTATTTGCGGTCATTGGTCTGTCAAACATATCTGACTTCGCCACTGAAAGCTTCACATTGGCCAACCGTTCAATCGCTTCCCGCTGCTGTTCGGCCAGTGTGGCTATGGCACCATTGGCATAGACGGTAGCGTCGAACGGTTCCTTTGGATCCAGCTTCGCATCGGCTCGCAGATTCCGTGCTGACGAAATGATTTCCTGCAACAACGCCATCTGTTGTTCAGCTTCCAAATCTTCCGCCGTAGCATTTGCCTTCGGGTAGGCACTAATTGAAATAGAAGACTTTCGCCCGTGCCCTGCGGCTAACCTCTGCCATAACTCTTCAGTCAGAAACGGCATGGCTGGATGCAGCATCCGAAGGGCGGACTCAAACACAGTCAGAATGTTGCGCCAGTGCGCGTTCAAGCCAGACCCTTCCTCGAAGCGCAGCTTCTTCAGTTCCACATACCAATCGCAAAACTCATACCAGATGAAACTCCAAATGGTCTTCGCCGCTTCATCAAAACGATAACTTGCCAGTGACTTATTCATCTGGTCAGCGCAGGCGTTCAGACGGCTGAAGATCCAGCGATCTTCCAACGAAACAGTTCCGTTAACCGCTTCTGGAAGATAAGATTCTTTCTCAACAGGAACCCATGGTTCCACGTTGGCACGTTCCATATTCAAGAATAAGAAACGGGCAGCATTCCATATTTTATTGGCAAATGCCCGTGACGAATCCATGCGATCTTCAGTCCAGATAATATCGGCACCAGGTGCAGATGCAGCCAGCAAAGACATGCGTACCGCGTCCGTACCATGCTTGGCTGTCATCACAAGTGGGTCGATTCCATTCCCCGCAGTCTTCGACATTTTCTTGCGATTCTTATCCCGCACAAGCCCGTGGATATACACTTTGTGGAATGGCACTTGGCCCGTACATTCCAGGCCCATGAAAATCATTCTGGCCACCCAGAAGAAAATAATGTCGTAGCTGGTGATCAGCACCGACGTTGGATAGTAGCGCTTCAGAAACTCAGTTTCATCAGGCCAGCCCAACGTTGAAAACGGCCACAGTCCAGAACTAAACCAGGTATCCAGCACATCGCTATCCTGCTCAATTGACGCCGAACCACAATGTTTGCAGGCCCCCGGCGTTTCCCGAGCAACTGTGATCTGGCTGCAATTCGCGCAATGCCAGGCAGGCACGCGATGCCCCCACCACAACTGCCGCGAAATGCACCAATCGCGAATGTTGTACATCCACTCGTAATAAGTATTGGCGAAGTTAGCCGGTATAAATTGAATTCGCCCGTCTTCCACTGCTTTGATTGCAGGCGCAGCCAGTGGCTTCATCTTCACAAACCACTGCGTGGAAACCAGCGGTTCAACAATCGTCTGGCAACGTTGACACTTGCTGATAGGCAAGTTGTGTGGCTCAGTTTTTTCAAGCAGTCCCAGTGCAGTTAGATCGGCCAAAACTTTTGTGCGCGCAACGAATCGATCCAGTCCGGCATAGGCACCAGCATCGGCTGTCATCGCCCCAGTTTCGTCAATCACTTTGACATGCGGAAGATTGTGACGCTTGCCCGCTTCAAAATCATTTGGATCATGTGCCGGTGTAATTTTCACCACACCAGTGCCAAATTCAGGGTCAGCCATGTCATCCAAAATGATTGGAATTTCACGACCCACCAGCGGCAGCATTACCATCTTGCCGTGAAGATGCAAGTAACGCTCATCCTTGGCGTTCATCGCCACCGCAGTATCGCCCAGCATTGTTTCAGGACGAGTGGTCGCAACCACCAGGAATTCATCCGACCCAATTACCGGATAGCGCACGTGCCACAAACTGCCCTGGGTATCTTCATGAATCACTTCCAGGTCACTCAACGCCGTGTTGCAACCCGGGCACCAGTTCACCATGTACTGCCCGCGATAGATCAGATCTTTTTCATACAACCGAACAAAGATTTCGCGAACCGCACGGGAAAGGCCTGCGTCCATGGTGAACCGGCTGCGAGTCCAATCCACAGAATCGCCGATCTGCCGCATCTGCGTTTCAATGCTTCCCCCCGATTGTTCTTTCCACTCCCAAACCTTTTTCTCAAACTCAATGCGACCCAATTGATGACGGGTGATGCCTTGTTTGGCCAGCTCCCGTTCCACCACCATTTGCGTGGCAATGCCTGCGTGGTCCATACCTGGCGTCCACAGCGTGTTGTTTCCGCTCATGCGATTCCAACGGACAACCATGTCCATCAGCGTGTGGTCCAGCATGTGGCCGATGTGCAACGCCCCGGTCACATTGGGCGGAGGAATGGCTATGGAAAACGCTTCACCGGATTTGGAAGGGTCAGCTACAAAAAGGGAAGATTCTTCCCACCATTTGGCCCAATGCGGTTCAAACCGCTGGGGCTCGTAAACTTTCTCTAATTGCATTGGAAACTACTATTGTACCGAAGCAGGGCGCGCCACAAGAATTCTTTCCCGCATGGCATACAAAC
>JAYWBH010000815.1:0-24254 GCA_043781815.1 Bryobacterales bacterium
AGCGCAGCTAATCGGGTGGGACCAAGCAGGCGCTCCCAAACAACGGCTGAAGTGGTGATCCAGGCAAGCGGCTTGCCATCCTGACCTTGCCACCCGGCAACACTGCCAGGCCCATTAAATAAGGGACGCCAGCCTTCTTCGATTAAAAATGGAGCATCGCCATGGTCATCGCCATCGTTCCATTTATAACGGCTCTGGGATTGTAATAGTCCGGCGGTGAGCACGGCGGCAAAAAAGATTCGGCGAAGCATGACCTATTTTGTATCAAATCAATGGCCCGTCAAGCTGAAGTTCTTTTAGTTGGAAAGACTTCTTACCAAGGCCTCAGATAAAGTTTTTGACCTTTCCGCAAGCTTCCGAGCTTCCACTAAATCTGAATTACGGGCGTTGCGGGCTTGAGAAATCAAGGCTTTGATCTGGCCCACCAAACCATCCTGATCTGAAGTCAATTTTGGTTTCACTGTGGCGGCTGTGGCAACGGCCTGTTCGGAAGTTGCCAGAAAAGCATCCGTTTGTGAAATCAATTCCAGTTGTTGCGCCGGGGTCAGTAACTCTCCAAGTCGAAAGGCCGGAGTGACTGGCTTAGGAATGGTTGGTTTCACTGGTTCAGGAGTATCTTTCTTACGAACCACAATGGGCCTGGGCAGACGGATTCGGGGCGGAGGTGCAGTAGGCAGGAAAACGGGGAAACGTGTCAGTTCCAATTCTTCCGATGTTTCCAATTGCGGCGGCAACTCAGCTTCGGCAATTTTCAACGCGCGTTCCTGTGCGGGTGGGGGCACCAGTGGACGCGGCGGCAAAGGCACGGGTCGGCGCACGCACCCGCCCAGCAGGGAAAGAATTGCAATGACGAGCGTGGCCTGTTTCATGCAACCCCGGCAAAGGTGGCGTCAACTGGTAACGCGGCAGGCATCTTCAATCGGAACGTTGTACCCTGGCCCGTGGTTGAATCAAACTCAATGCCACCGCCCATCAAC
This sequence comes from Bryobacterales bacterium, assembly GCA_043781815.1. Lineage (GTDB taxonomy): Bacteria > Acidobacteriota > Terriglobia > Bryobacterales > Bryobacteraceae > JANXSF01. Next base: position 978 of record JAYWBH010000815.1, read on the forward strand.
TGCAGGACCTTGGCGGACACGGCAAGTCCAATTCCATTGCCTTTTTCCTTTGTAGTGAAGTATAGGTTGAAAATTTTATCTCGTTGATCGAGTGGAATGCCTTGGCCTTGATCGGAAATTTCCAGAACAACTAATTTCCCGTCAGGGACAATTTTCAATTCCAGTGCACCACCTTGGCGCATGGCTTCAATGCCATTGGATGCCACGTTCAAAATGGCTTGTTGCAGAAGGTCGCGATCAGCCATCACAGGCACTTCGGGTGGATGGTTTGTAAAAACAATATCCACACCACAGGCGGAAGCTTGCGGGGCTAACAGATTCTTTGCTTCAGCCGTCAGCCGAACTAAATCCAATTCGGCGACGTTCACCTTCAAGGGGCGGTTGAAATCGAGAAACGTTTTCACCACGCGATCCAGCCGGGCGATTTCTTTGCCGATCACCACCACTTCATCCGGCAAATCTTCGCCAGCCGTTTGGTATTTCGCTTTTAGCACTTCTAAATGGATGGCGATGGCGTTCATCGGATTCTTGATTTCATGGGCCACGTTGCCGGTCAGATGGTTAATGGCCGAAAGCCGCTTGGACATGTCTAACTGAGTAGCCACAGCGGAACGCGATTCGGCGTCGCGCATAGTGATCATTAATCCACGGGCGCTTGTCTCCATGGAAACTTGCAGACGCCGGGGTTCAGCAACCTCATAATCATGCAATGGCTTGTTCAAAGTGGCCGAGGCTTGCAGGGCGGCACCTAATTTTGTATCGGCTGGAAACAACGATGCCAGAGTGTTGCCCTCAATGGTGTCTTTATCTCTACCCAAAAAACCATCTGCTGCACCGTTAGCGAAGATACATTTAAAGGCCGGGTCAAAAATAAATACTGCCAGGTCCATCTGTTCCAGAAGAGAACTCATTTCCTGTTGGGTACCCCTGACCTGTGCACCCAGTAAATCGAGTTTTGATTCCAGTTCTTTGAATTCAGCGGGAACACTTTCCCTGCCCACCAGCGTGTCTGTTTTCGATCCTTGCGTGATGCGGTCAATCATGGTGCTCATACGGGCCAATGGGCGCACTAGGAAGTTGGCGAACACTGCGGCAAATATGAGGGACACTCCCAGGCCCACCCCGGTGATCCACACCAAACTTTCAAACACCGGTTGCACAGCGGCGCGCATCAGTGAAGCGGAAATCACGACCTGAATCCGAAACAGTTCGCGACTCTCAGAGCCTAATGGAATGCGAATGGCGTAATCGTGAATGCCACCTTTATAGAGGCTTATCAACCGTTCCAACAAAGGCTGTTTCTGCCATTCGTTATAATCTTCAAGGGCCTGCGCCTTGCCCCCAACATGTGCCGTATTGCTAGCTTTTAGAATGATATTTTGCGGATCGGTTATAAAAATTTCCGAGGCCAGGCCAGATTCCCCCAGCGCCTTGCTCAGCATCTGATCCAGCATGGTGTCTTTCTCAATGACAATACGCCACAGCTTGGCGCTTTCTTCTAACGTCTCTGGCGGCGGCGATTCCAGGGTGGCTTTTTCATTGATGCGCTGAATGACAAAGTCCTTCACAAGATCGGCATTGTCTTGGGCGCGGTCCTCAGTTGCGGCAAACAGATCGGCCAATTGACGGTTGATGTGCAGCAGAGAAATTCCCGTTGTAAGTAACAACACCATGGCCACCAAGGCAATGCGCAGGCGCGCTTTTAATGACATAGCTGGCTTAAGCTTCCTCCGCCGCGCCGTACTCTTTCAACTTATTAAACAGAGTTTTCAGGCTGATCCCCAGGATTTCCGCTGCCCGTGTCTTATTGTTTTTGGTGTGTTCCAGCGTACGTAAAATCAGTAATCTTTCAGCCTCTTCCACGGTCATTCCGACTTCTAAAAGTAGCGTATTTGTGCCGACAGCAACTGAAGTTGCGCTCCTGCCTGCACCACCGCTGGACGCCGACGGGCGCAAGCTGATTGGAAGATGTTCCTGGCGAATGGTCCCTTCCCCTGCCAGAATCACGGCACGTTCCAGCGCATTGCGAAGTTCGCGAATGTTACCGGGCCAACGGTGCGCCATTAACGACGCCATGGCTTCTGCACTCAGATCAGTTGCCCGACAATCGTGCTTCTTATTCAACGATTCTACAAGTCTGGTGGCGATACCCGGAATGTCGTCCATGCGATCCCGCAAGGGCGGTAGGGTGATCTGAAAAACGTTCAGGCGGTAGAACAAGTCTTCGCGAAATTCACCCTTCTTAATGGCTTCTTCCAAGCTCTTATTCGTGGCGGCGATGATGCGCACATCCACCGTTACTTCAGCGCGGGCACCCAATCGGCGGACTTTGGAATCTTCCAGTACGCGCAGCAATTTCGCCTGTGTGGCCACGGGCATGTCGCCGATTTCATCCAACAACATGGTTCCGTGTTCGGCCAGTTCAAAGCAACCAGCACGGCGTTCCACAGCGCCGGTGAAGGCACCTTTTTCATGTCCGAACAATTCGCTTTCCATCAACGATTCGGGCATGGCTGCGCAGTTTACGGCAACAAAGGGTCCATTGGCGCGAGGACTCAATGTATGGATAGCGCGCGCCACCAACTCCTTACCAGTGCCACTTTCGCCGGTAACTAACACCGCCGCCCTGCTGGGTGCAACTTGGCTGATTAACGAAAATACCTGCTTCATCACGGCGGAACTGCCCACCATATCTACCAGTGAGCCATTGCTTGCCAGCGTCCGTTCCAGCACTTCTGTCTTGCGCTGCAGTTTGCCTAGTGAAAGAGCGCGGTCCAACAATACGCGTAAGGCTGCTGGTTGAATTGGTTTTTCCAGAAACCAAAACGCGCCTAAGTTATGGATGGTTTCAATGGCCGTTTCCAAACTTCCGAAAGCTGTCAGCACGATTGCTGGAATTCGCGGACCTTCAGAATTAATGTGACGCAGCAGTTCAAAGCCATCTACCCGAGGCATTTTCAAGTCGGTAAGAATCACGCTCGGTGTTGAAATCGCCAGCTTTTCTAATGCATCCTGGCCATCGCAGGCAGTCTCCGTTTGAAAGCCCCAGGCACGCACAATACTTGCTAACCCATTGCGTTGGGCCTCCTCGTCATCAACAATCATGATTTTCGGGGATTCTGAATTTGCGATTTCCGCCATTGTGACATTTTACCCTTTGTGGACTGCTATCATCCCAAATAAGTGAACGCTCTCAATTATTTGGACCAAGTGGGGAAGAAGCAAGACGAGCTTGCGGAGCGATTTCGGGCTTATGCAGGAGCATTGGAATCAGCCGGACATCACCGTTTGGCGAGGCAATTTGCTGAAGAAGCGGACACTCTGAAACCTTCTGAGGTAATGATTAAAATCCCTTTTCCAGGGGTTCGAGCGTGTCTGGAAGATCTATTGAATTTACTGCAACGCGACGTTGTGCCGCTGGTGATCGTTGCCATGCAGGATCAGGCTGCGGATGGACGCGCGGAGTTGGAAGCTACTTTGGCTTGCAATGAACGGCAACTGGATTGGGTGGAAGCTCAGATTTACATGATTCAGGAATTGGGAGAGGGTCACTATTTAGCTGGGTGTAATTGATATAGTTCATGCCTTAAGCATGGCCTGACTTCATCCAACCCGTAATAACCGGCAACGCCGCTTCCGCTGCGGCCTCGCCTGCGGCGATCATTTCCGACGCTTGCTCAAAGCCATCCCAACTCACCTTTGCAACATCTGGTTCCAGCACCAACGTGGAGTACTTGCGCCATTCCTCTTCTGTCCGACGCTGTAAAATTTGAAAGCAACGATTCACCACACCTAACAGATTGCCCGGATCAGTCACTTCCAAAGGGGTCGGTAGGCTGACGGCAATCACGTGCGTTGCTCCCATGCTATGTAACGGTTCGGCAGGCAAGTCCATAGTTATGGCACCGTCTACCAATAGCCGACCATTCAATCGCACAGGTTGAAATAGGCCTGGATACGAGCAACTGGCTCGAATTGGATTTTTCACATCGCCGGTATCACGAAAAATAATCGGTCGCCCGTTGCCTAAGTCGCTGGCCACAATTGCCAGTCGAATGGGCATTTCCTCAAAGCGATGGACGCGCAGTGCCCGGTCCAAAAACTTATCCATCCGGTCGCTATTGGCCAGACCAAGAATGTTAATTGACCACCCCGCCACATCTTTGAAACGCATGGCGCGGGCCAGCCGTTCCGTCTCATCCAGAGTGGAACCACTGGCATACGCCGACGCCACAATGGCTCCGGCACTCACTCCGGCAATGCAATGAATAGGGATTTTATTGCGTTCCAAAACCCGCAGCACGCCGATGTGGGCCGCACCTCTGGCAAAGCCTCCACCCAGTGCAATTCCAATGCGTACTTCTTTTTTTGTTGAAGCATCAGGAGGTTTGGCACTACCGAAAATGGCTCCGGCTGCGGCGGCCAGTCCCTTCATCGTTTGACGAAAGCCCGTGGCGCTAGGCAACTGGAGTTCTCCTGTTGTGGAATCGACTAAAATGAAGTTTCATGCGCAAATTGATCGTTCTGTCCCTCTTATTGTGTACCTCGATTCCTGCCCTGGCGCAAAAGAATCTTTCTGGATCGACGGAAATCCAGTTAAATCTGGAAAAGCTGGGCGTACTGGGCAATGTTTTGATGATCGCCGCCCACCCTGACGACGAAAATACGGCGCTGCTGGCATGGCTTGCCAAGAGCCGCAAATATCGCACTGCATACCTTTCGCTGACCCGTGGCGAAGGTGGTCAGAATTTGATTGGCAGCGAACAGGGCGACCTGATGGGCGTCATCCGCACGCAGGAATTATTGGCTGCACGGCGCTTGGATGGGGCGGAGCAATACTTTTCACGAGCGATTGATTTCGGTTTTTCCAAGACCGCTGCGGAAACATTTACCAAATGGGATCGTAAAACAATTCTAGGCGATGTTGTTTGGACCATTCGCCGCTTTCGGCCCGACGTGGTGATCCTGATTTTTTCCGGTACCGCTCGCGATGGTCACGGACAACACCAGGTATCCTCCATCATCGGCAAGGAAGCGTTTCGTGCCGCAGCGGACCCCAAGCAATTTCCTGAACAGTTGGCTTATGTGGAACCCTGGCAGGCGAAGCGTTTGATGATGAACCTTCCTTCCTACACGCCTGAAATGGAGAAGCAATCCGCAGCCACTCCCAATACATTATTGGTGGACCCAGGCGAGTTTGATCCTCTGTTGGGCGTATCGTTCGCTGAAATTGCGGGCATGAGCCGCAGCCAGCATCGCAGCCAAGCCATGGGCTTTCCGGAACGTAAGGGTGCCCAAAAAAGTTACCTGCTAACTGTGGATGGCGACGCGGCAGCAAAGGATATGTTTGACGGTGTGGATACAACCTGGAACCGCATTGAAGGCGGTGGAAAAGTGGGTGATCTGTTGGCGAAAGCGTTGCTGGAGCTGCCTGCCCGCAATCCTGAAAAGGTTCTTCCCATCCTGATGGAAGCACGTCAAGCCCTGGTTAAATTAAATGGATTTTATGCATCGCAAAAGAAACAGGAATTGGATGAACTGATCGTAAAAGCTGCTGGCCTTTGGTTGGACGCAACGGCGGAACGGTATCAGATTGTACCGGGTAAGCCGGTGAAAATTTCAGCTCAAGCTCTTGCACGCTTGAACACGAAAGTTGAGTTGAGTGAGGTGACGCTGGCTTCCTTGGGGATCACCCAAAAGCCCGACCGTGCGCTGGCTCACAACGTTACATTCATCCAAACACTACAGGCAACCTTTCCAGCCGGGACCCCCTATACACAGCCCTATTGGCTGCAGCTTCCCAAGAAAGGTGACCTTTATAACATTGCCGATGTCAGAGAATTGAACGTACCGGAAAATCAACCGTTGACGGCTCAATTCAAGGTGAAGGTTGAAGGGCAGGAACTGACTCTACTGCGTCCAGTGATTTTTCGTTACGTGGATAGAGTGCGTGGAGAATTGACTCGGCCAGTGATCATTGTCCCTCCTGTGACGTTAAAACTTTCTGAAAAAGCTTTGATTTTCCCCAGTCGATCAGCGAAAGAAATTGAAGTGCAAGTGACAGCCAATCAAGCCGGTGAGAGCGGGGTAATTAAGCTGGAACTGCCCACAGGCTGGCGTTCTACGCCACAATCAATGGCGTTTGTACTAACGGAAACAGGCGAGCAAGCTACCGTCAAATTTAATTTGACGCCACCCGACCATGACTTTGTTGGGAAGGTGAAAGCCATTGCAACCACTGCCAGCGGGGAAGTGGCGCAAGCGCAGGATTCCATTCTGTACGAACACATTCCGCCACAGGCAGTGTTCCCATTAGCCGAAGCGAAACTGGTTCGGGCAGATATCCAATTGGCGGCGAAACGCATCGGCTACATCATGGGTGCTGGCGATGAGGTTCCGCCATATTTACGGCAACTGGGCGCGGAGGTTGTGCTGCTTTCCGCCGATGACCTTGCTCGAAGTGACTTTAAGAAGTTCGACGCCGTGCTTACCGGCGTGCGAGCCTACAACACTCGTCCTGACCTGCGGGCCAATGTCCAACGCATTTTCGACTACGTGAAAAACGGCGGCACTTACGTGGTTCAGTACAACGTTATGGAAGGCGGCTTCTTCGGTGGCGATCCTAAGATTTTGGAACATGTGGGTCCATATCCGATGAAGATCACCTCTGCCCGTGTGACGGAAGAAGATGCCCAGGTGGAGTTCGTCGCCAGCAATCCATTAATGCAATGGCCCAACCTGATTTCACAAAAAGATTTTGACGGTTGGATACAAGAGCGTGGTTTGTACTACGCCAGCGAGTACGATCCCAAGTATCAATCGCTGCTTTCTTCGCACGATACTGGCGAAGCGAATCTTACTGGCGGTACACTTTACACAGCCTATGGAAAGGGTCATTACATATTCACTCCGCTGGCTTGGTTCCGCGAATTGCCTGCCGGAGTGCCGGGTGCCTACCGCATCTTCGCCAATCTGTTAAGTGCTGGTAAAGGGAAAAAGTGAAAGAGCGCGAAGTCATTGATGAACCGCCGCCGTTTTTGGGTACGTGGCGGCGAGTCTACTTTGCCGTTGTCCTTTACCTGGCTGTGCTAATCACCCTGTTCTATCTATTCGGAACTCACTACGCATGAACATTATTGATTGGGTAGTGATGTTCAGCACGCTCACCGCTGTCATCTCTTATGGATGGTGGCGAGGCAGGCGCAACCGCACTACTGACGAATATCTGTTAGCGGGTCGAAGCATGCCGTGGTACGCCATGGCCCTTTCCATAATGGCCACGCAGGCCAGTGCCGTAACGTTTATTTCAACAACCGGACAAGCTTACGTTGACGGTATGCGATTCGTGCAGTTTTACTTTGGACTGCCGCTGGCCATGGTCATCCTATCGTTCACTGCAGTGCCGGTATTTCATCGGGCCAACGTTTTTACCGCCTATGAGTATTTAGAACAACGCTTCGATTCAAAAACACGTTCGTTAGTGAGTGCCATTTTTCTAATGCAGCGTGGCCTGGCCGTGGGCATTGCACTGTATGCGCCCGCTGTTGTTTTGAGTGTCTTGCTGAATTGGTCCGATCAGTGGACCACCGTTCTAATGGGTTTTGTGGTGATCACCTACACAGTGGCAGGCGGCATTCAAGCCATCACCTGGGCCGATTTTCAGCAGATGATCATTATGATGTGTGGCCTGTTGCTGTCTTTCTTCATGGCAATTCATTTAATGCCAGCCCATGTTGGATTCAGTGAAGCGCTGGAGATTGCCGGGGCTGCAGGAAAGCTGAATCCGGTGACCTTCAACTTCAGTTGGAGTGACCGCTACAATATTTTTTCTGGATTGTTGGGTGGAATGTTTCTGGCACTCGCCTATTTCGGTTGCGATCAAAGCCAGGTGCAAAGATACTTGACAGGCAAGTCAATTGGGCAAAGTCGACTCAGTTTGCTGTTCAATGCTGTTGCTAAGATCCCGATGCAGTTCTTCATTCTGCTGACCGGGGCCATGGTGTTTGTGTTCTTCACCTTTGTACAGCCGCCCATGCTGTTTCATCCGGCAAATTTGAAGAAAATTGAAAGTACTGCAGAATACGCAGGATTAGCGAAGCAATACGACGCGGCCTTTCTGGAACGTAAGCAGGCCGCAGATGCACTGTTGCGGGATCACACTGCAGCATCCAAGGAACGCTATCGTCAGGCACAAGCGAGTATGGAAGCTACTCGTAAAGATGCGGCGAAGCTGGTGGACAAAACCACCGGTGAAAAAGGGTTTAACGACACCAATTATATCTTTCTGACTTTCGTCACAAAATATTTACCGGTGGGCATAGTGGGCATTGTGTTGGCAGTAATTTTGGGTGCAGCCATGTCCACCATTTCAGCCGAGATTAATTCACTGGCAACCGTTTCTGTGATTGATGTCTACAAGCGCCATGTGCGCCAAAACGCCAGTGATAAACACTACCTTTTAGTAAGCCGCGTGGCCACTGCCTTTTGGGGATTGTGGGCCATGGTGACGGCCCAACAGGCGAAAAATATGGGGTCGCTGGTGGAAGCAGTGAACATGATTGGTTCGTTATTCTATGGTGGATTGCTGGGCGTTTTCGTGCTGGCCATTTTCTTCAAGCGTGTGGGTGGGACAGCCGCATTCATTGGGGTCCTGGTGGGTGAGGCTGCTATTTTTACGGCGAATTATTTGAAATTGACTTCGTTTTTGTGGTTCAACGTGATTGGCTGTGTTGTGGTAATTCTCACTGCATTGCTGATAACAGCGGTGATGGGTGAGCGGCGGCTGGTAAAATGAAATTACCTGGACCGTCCCATGAAAATTTGTTACTTCGATGCTTTCTCCGGCATAGCCGGCGATATGACTGTAGGCTCGCTTCTCGACGCTGGCGGTGACGCCCAAGCTTTGATAGCAGCGCTTGAATCGTTAAATACCGGTGCATCCTATCGCGTGGAAAAAACCAAGCGCAAAGGAATTGGTGCGACCAAATTCCATGTGGATCATGGCGAACAGAAAGCTCATCGCCATTTAACTCCCATTTTGAAAATGATCGACAACGGGGCATTGCTGACTTCACGGTCGAAACAAATGGCATGTGATGTGTTTCGGAAGCTGGGCGAAGCTGAAGCCTCCGTGCATGCCGTGCCAATTGAAAAAGTGCACTTTCATGAAGTGGGGGCAGTGGATTCTATCGCCGATATTGTGGGTGCCTGCTATCTTTTGGACCAATTGGGGATTGAGGAAGTGCGCTGCTCAGCGTTGAACGTAGGGTCTGGCACAGTGACGGCAGACCATGGCGTGATGCCTGTTCCTACGCCTGCTACAGCACGCCTGCTGGAAGGGATCCCAATTTACTCAAGCGGCCCCATCTTTGAACTCACTACGCCCACCGGAGCGGCTCTTGTAGCAACCTTGGCCACACAGTTTGGGGTGTTGCCTGCAATGAAAATAAGTTCTACGGGCTATGGCGCAGGAACCAAGGATTTCCCAACTCAAGCGAATGTACTGCGCGCCGTGATTGGCGATTTATTAGTGGTTGCTGAAAGTGAAACGGTGATTGTGATGGAAGCGAACATTGACGATTCCACGCCGCAGTTGTTAGGCCACGCGATGGATCGCCTGTTTGAAAGCGGCGCACTGGACGTCACTCTGCAACCGCTTCTGATGAAAAAGAATCGTCAAGGCACGCTTGTCACGGTGATCGCCAGACTGGAAGATCGCGATTCGTTGGCCACTGTGTTGATGACAGAGACCACCACTATTGGCATCCGCATGCATTCCGCAGAACGTCGCATTGCTCCTCGCCAAATTGTTGAAGTGCAAACCCAGTGGGGCAAAGTGAATGTGAAAGTGACCGCCCAAGGGTTCACGCCAGAATATGAAGATTGCCGGAAGCTTGCCCTTGCTGCGGGCGTTCCGTTACGAAGCGTGCTTGCCGAAGCCGCTTTTGCTTATCAAAAAGGGATTTAGTTGCCATGTCTGAAAAATATTATCTGACCACACCGATTTACTACGTCAACGCCGCTCCACACATCGGCCACGCCTATACGACCATTGCTGCTGACACAATTAAGCGCTATAAAACCATGCAAGGTTTCAACGTGGTGTTGACCACTGGCACCGATGAACACGGTCAAAAAGTAGAACGTTCGGCCAAAGCCACGAACAAATCGCCAGAGGAATTCACCACCGTTGTGGCCGAAGAATTTCGACAGCAGTGGGAAAAGTTCCACCTGTCCATTGACCACTTTCAGCGAACTTCCGATAAAAAGCATCATGAAACGGTGCAGTGGCTTTTTCAACGTTGCCTGGAGCGCGGGTTTGTTTATCCGTCCAGCTATACGGGGCAATACTGCACTTCCTGCGAACTGTACGTTACCGATGCCAAGCCCGGCGATCCGTGTCCGGATTGCGGACGTCCTACGGAAACCGTTACCGAAGAGAACTACTTTTTTAAGCTATCGGCTTTCACTGAAAAGTTGTTAGAGCTTTACGAGGCGCAACCGAATTTCATTGAACCAGCCATCCGTCGCAATGAAGTGCTGGCATTCGTCAAGGGCGGCTTAAAAGATATTTCCATCAGCCGCACTACCATCAAATGGGGCATCCCTGTTCCCGTTCCTGGGAACCATGTTTTTTATGTTTGGTTCGACGCGTTGATCGCCTACATGACTGCCGTAAAAGACACGCCTGGGATGTGGCCCGCTGATCTTCACTTGATCGGCAAAGAGATTGTGCGCTTTCACGCAATCTATTGGCCGGCGTTCCTGATGGCTGCCGATCTGCCTTTGCCGAAACACATTTTCGCGCATGGCTGGTTGCTGTTTGAGAATGACAAAATGTCTAAATCGCGCGGCAACATTGTGCGAGCTGAACCGATTCGCGAAGTGATGGGTGCCGATGCGCTGCGCTACTTTCTGATGCGCGAAATCGTATTTGGATCCGATGGAACGTTCAGCTACGACGCGCTGGTGGGTCGTTATAATTCCGACCTCGCCAATGGCTTGGGCAATCTGGCTAGTCGCACGCTCAGCATGATTCATCAGTACCGTGGCGGCTTAGTTCCGGCATCGACCGAGGCGTGTCCGTTTGAAGTGCCGCAGGCAATTGCCGCAACGATCACGGCATATGAAAACTTCGAGTTTTCCAAAGCATTAGAAGCAATCTGGGGATTAATTAGTGCTGCGGACAAGTTCATTGTGCAGCAAGCACCGTGGACGCTGGCAAAGAAAACTGAACCAGAGTTGCAGGCAAAGTTGGACCACACGTTGTATTCGGCGGCCGAAGTAGTCCGCGTGGCCGCAGTTTTGTTGGCACCGATACTGCCGGAATCGGCGGCGAAAATCTGGGCGCAACTGGGCATGCCCGGGTCAGTGGAAGACGTTCGTTTCGGGTCACTGGAATGGGGCCAACTGGCCGCTGGTCAAATGACCAATAAGCCGGAACCTGTTTTTATGCGCATTGACGCAGCTCCAGCGATTGAAAAAATGCGCGATTTGGAAGTGGTTGAGACTCAGCGTCAAAATACATTACTGGGCAAGCTGCCGGAAAAAACAGGCCTCACCGTGGACACGCCAACCATTGCTATTGACGATTTTGTGAAAGTGGATTTGCGCGTGGGTCAGGTGCTGAGTGCTGAACGGGTGAAGGGTTCCGATAAGTTGCTCCACATGAAGATTGACATCGGTGAAGCGCAACCACGAACCATTGTCGGCGGCATTGCCGAAGTCTATTCGCCGGAACAAATGGTGGGACGCAAAGTTGTGATTGTGGCCAACCTTGCCCCACGTAAATTGAAAGGCATTGAATCGCAAGGCATGGTGGTGGCAGCATCGCTGGAAGGTGGCAAACCAGTGCTGGCGGGCTTTTTGGAAGATATTCCGGTGGGAGCACGGCTGAAGTAAATGCCGCTCATCGATTCGCATTGCCATTTGGACGATGAACGTTTTGCAGAGGATCGCGAGGCTGTGATTCAGCGTGCCCAGGAAGCTGGTGTTAGTCACATGATGAGCATCGGCACGGGTGATGGGCCGCCGGATTATGAGGTGGCCATTCGCATTGCTGAAAAGTACGATTGCGTTTATGCCACGGTGGGCGTTCATCCCCACGCCGCCAAACAGTTTGACAATGAAAGCCCCGCACGTCTTGCCGATTTGTTGAAGCATCCGAAAGTGCTGGGACTGGGTGAAATTGGGCTGGATTACCATTACGATTTTGCCCCGCGCGATGTTCAGCATCGAGCATTTTTGGATCAGATTGAAGTGGCCAAGTCGGCAGGCAAGCCGATCATCATTCATACTCGCGAAGCTTGGGCCGATACATTTGAGCTGTTGGAAAAGCATTGGGCTCCGGCTGGATTACCGGGCATTATGCACTGCTTTTCAGGAGGAGTGGTAGAGGCCGAACGCTGCCTGGCAATGGGATTTTATTTATCTTTTTCAGGCGTAGTAACTTATCCCAAAGCGATTGAATTACACGCCGCCGCACGCATGGCTCCGGCTGATCGTATCTTAGTGGAGACTGATGCACCGTACCTTGCACCAGTTCCATTTCGTGGAAAACGCAATGAATCGGCGTATGTGGTACGAACGGCGGAGCGTTTGGCGGAGTTGCGCGGAGTAAGCGTCCAGACGGTGGCGCAGCAGACGACGGAAAATTTCCGAGTGCTTTTCCAACTGAACGGTCATTAGACGAGCAATCGCGTATCCGTCATTGGGCGCTTTTTGTGTAAGTCTTCTCAAACCCATTGCGATCATTGTGAACGGTGAACGCACCAGTGGCCTTGGCGGAAACAGAGATCCCTTTCCCGGCACAATCTTCATTCATGTTGGCTATCCACTTCTCCGCTGAATTATGGGTCTTTCCGCCTTCACTCGAAAAGTGAAGTTGCCACAAATCCTGCATCCCTGGGGAGTCATGAATTGTTTGCCAGGCAGCAATGGAACCGCCCTTGCTATATCCGTTATTCATAATGGCCACCTTCGGTTTCAACGCATGAACGATTTGCGGATGACCTGACGTTTTGGTGCCGTGGTGGGTGGTCATATATAAATCCACGGTGCCCAATTTATTTACCGGGCATGCCAGCAGATACTCCTTGTTCCAAAACAAATCGCCCAAATCGGCCACCCGAAAATTACCAAATTGGATGATAAATCCCAACGATAAGGCGTTTTCACCGGGATCGGGATCCAGCGCATGGTAACTGCTGCAGGTGGGATTCTTCGCCCCTGCACCAGGCAGAGGTTTGGAGATTACCTCGCCAGACCCAGCCACCACATCCACGCTAATTCCTTTAATCGGAATGCGGTCCCCAGGCTTCAGAACTTTGTGCGGATACTTGCGGCGAACCACGTCATAGGCCTCAACAAGGGCGGCGGTCTTGATGTTCGCTTTGTCCCAGGTTTCGCCATGATCGTAGATGGTCCCAATGGGAACCAGCGCGGCGAGTTCGGCCATACCGCCAACGTGATCGGCATGATAGTGGGTCACAACCAAATGGTCGATGCGCTGCACGTGGGCCATTTTCATGGCTGCAACAATACGCTTAGCATCGCGCCCATTGTTGCCAGCATACCCGGCATCAATCAGCATGGTTTCACCTGATGGCGATATGTAAAGGGAAGATTTGCCACCTTCCACATCAATGGCGTAAATTCGCAACTCGCCTTGGGGCAAGGCTGCAAATGTTAAAAGCAGAGGAAATAGGAATGAAATCACGTCCATTGAATTTTATCGAATAACATGCGCAGGCGTTGTCCCTTTTGTGGATTGATTTGCGCCACGAACCTCACACGCCCTTCAAGGTGCATTCGGAAGTTCGGATGAGCTTCCCGATTTTGACTTTGCGGTCCAAGGTGGACGCAATTGTTCAGAATGGCTTTTAAACGGTCAAAATCGGAACGAATCACATTCACTTTTTGATTAGCCACCAACCCAACTAAGTGCTGACGCACGCCTTGCCGCATGATCCGAGTCTTGCGATGATTTACATGAAATCCTTCTTCCATCAATATGGCTGCAACATGGATTGAGAAGCGCCCTGCAACGCGTTCGAAGGCTTCGTTGCCTGAAAAAACCAGATCGTCAGCGTAGCGTGTATATTGCGCATTGACCGCTTTTGCCAGTCCCGCTAAACGGCAATCCAGACGATAGGCACAAAGATTTGCCAGTGCTGGAGAAGTAGGAGCGCCTTGCGGTAAATGGCGACGCTTGTGTAACTCACGGGCGGCTTGAATCAAAAGTGGATCGGCTTCATGGGCCTTCCAAACATCCAACGGGGTTGCGTTGGTGCAAATGCCCCCAAGCCGATTCGCCACCGCTTCGGGATAACCCATGGTTCGGAAAGCCGTTTGGATTCGATCGCTGGAAATGGTCGGGAAAAAATCTTGAAGGTCCATTCTTATAACAACCCTTTGACCAACGTGCGAGGATGCAAAGGTTTGGATGGAGCGGCCTTTGAGAAATCCGTGGGCTGCTGGATGGGGCGGAATTTTTTCAAGTATGGAATGCAGAATCCGCTGTTGGATTTCTTTGAGGCGCGGCTTAGGCGCTTCAATCAATCGTATATTTCCAGATTTTTTGGTGAGCAGTCGATAGTGATAATGCCGCAGTTTCGCATCTGTCCGGGTGGCGTGGGTGAGCTTCTTCAGATCGGCGAACCATTCCAGTTCCCCTGAGGTCACTTGCAGCCAATGAGCGAGTTCAGCCGTAGATTCAATGGAAGGCAGATCCCAGTTTTTTGCAGCAACCACGGGTTGCATAATTTGCGGATCAGTCATCCAATCGGCAATCACCGGCTTGTGTGATCTACTGCGCAATACTCGCCTAAAATCAGCATCTTTGGAGAGAAACTGAACCACATCGCGATGGCGCGGTCGGGTCCGGCCGTCAATGAATTTAAGATAACGATCAGCAAGAGGAGCAAGCCAGCGCCGCACCTTACCAAGTACCTTTCCACCTCGCGTCACCACCTGCGCAATCCGCTGTTCCCCAGCAAGAAAGGCGCTGGCCATGACGCTCAAAAGTGGACGATGTTGCATGTTGATTTGGCGGTAAGAAAATCCCAACGAGTCTTACCTTGCGTTGACCAACCGCACCTGTATGGTGCACCCGGTCACGCGCTGAAATCTCAGTTTTTCACATTCCCCTGGGGTAACCCCAGAGAGGCCTAACCGAACTCGAAAGCCCGAACCAGACCATGCTTGGAATCTTCTTGCCGCCGTTGGAAATTATATCAACACGAATCCTTCAGAGCTATGCCTTCAAACCTCAACTGAAGTCAGTTCCGTGATGATGCATGGTTCAGCCGCCCACTCTTCCAGCAAAGGAACCAACAGGCCCATTAGATATTTTAGTTCCGGCACATCGACAACTTTTTTCAGAAACATCATCTTCTTTACGCGTGATAGGACCACCACTCGAAACGTGCCGCTGTAAGCGTCGTCGCAATAGATTTGCACGCTGATTACAGCACCGTCGTCATTGAAGAAAATATGCCATCCCCACTTTTCTTGTGATAGCAAAACGCCAGGGTAATTGGCCCTGACAAATGGCAATAGATGCTTGGCCACCAGGTCCCCACCAAAGCAAGCCGGACCCATGTATTGGGACGTCTCAGCGATATGAAGCTTCTTCGTGAAGGCTATTTGATAAGGCACGAACGCTATGCTTCCATCTTTTTTGCCGTCGCGTTCCATCGGATACGACGCTGTTTCTTCAGTGATTCCATTGCCATGCAAAGAGTAATATTAGTTTGCTGTCCAAGTTCCACCGGACCATTCGGATCTTTCCTGCTTTTCACGCACTCCAGGAAATTTCGGATATGCGCCCTTACTGCTCCATTGAAAGCCCCAGGTTGCTTCTTTTCAAGAGACGGCTTCATTTCCAAAGCCTTTGGATCTTCCAGGTATAGCGCATACGATTCGCGCCCCATATCGAACCTTGCCTTTGAGCCGTGATACTGCGTAAGCTGATCGTTCAACCCGGCGTAGCGCATTGCTTTATATCCAACCGTGAAAACAGCCATGTAATTTTCAGGATACTCAATGCACATGCAGGTGGTCTCTGGTACTTCCGCCGGTTGCAGATTTGCCCGACCCGCAGATGTGGTTACCGCAATCGGCACCTTTGAATCCATAAACCATTGGATCGCATCCACGGCATGTGCTGCTTGACCAATCATCAGGCCGCCTGAGTAATCCCAATAGTAATACCAGTTGAAAAATCGCGATGCATCCTGTTCCCGTTTAGGAGCGTTGCCTAACCATTGATTCCAATCCAGCTTGCCTTCCACTTTGTTTTCGCGCAAGCCAGCTTGATGGTTGTACCACCAGGCATTCACCAAACGAACATCGCCAATGTTCGATTCCCGCAACACACGGTTGCCTTCCTGGAACATATCAAAGCTGCGGCGTTGCATTCCCACCTGCACCACTCGCTTAGTGCGTCGTGTTGCATCAATCATCCGAAAGCCGTCTTCAATGGTGTGGGCCATCGGCTTTTCCACGTACACATCTTTGCCCACCGACACCGCATCAATGGTCATCTGGGCATGCCAGTGGTCGGGCGTGGCCACAACCACAACATCCAAAGTTTTATCTTCCAACAAACGCTTATAATCGCCGTAACCCTTGGCTCCAGTGGATGCCACCTTTAAGCCACCAGAGAGGTTTGGCTCATAGACATCGCACACGGCGGCCATCTCAACGCCGATTTCCTTAAACTCACCGGTGAGCAATTTTCCCCGTCCACCTGCCCCAATGATTCCAGCGCGCACTCGCTCATTCGCACCCATAATGGCCGAATAGCTGAGGGCGGTGGTTGCGACGAAGCTGCGACGATTTATCATTGATTGATACTAGGGACTGATACTTGGGACAGACGCTCCAGGCATTGATGCCAGAATGGTAAATCTTACCACGCAACTTTAATTTAATCACACCCTGTTACAGATACATTCTATAGCTGTTTCGAAGATTCTTTACCGGCTTCACCTTCCACGGTGGTACCACTTCGACGAGAAGCCCACAACTGCGCGGCAGATAGTAACGGAACTACAGCCACAACAGTTACAGAAATCGGTTATAGAATAGAGACGTATGCGGTTCTTTTTTTCAGCCTTGACCCTGGTCGCAGCTTTCGCTCAGCCCCCCGATTTCCAACGTGATGTTCAGCCCATTTTTCAAAAGAAGTGCATGGCCTGTCACGGTGCATCCAACCAGATGAATGGCCTGCGATTGGACGATGGCGAAGCAGCGCTGAAGGGCGGCTATTCCGGCGTTGCCATTGTGCCAGGCACCAGCGCTACCAGTCCGCTGATCGCCCGCGTGACGGCCACGGAGAAGGCCAAACGCATGCCTCCCGCTGGTGATCCGCTATCGGCTGACCAAATCGCCACGTTGAAATCCTGGATCGATTCCGGTGCCAAGTGGCCCGTCACTGCCAAGAAACAAGCCAGCCCCAAGTCAACGCATTGGTCCTATCAACCGATTCTGCGGCCAACTTTACCGGAAGTGAAACAGTCTTCCTGGGTTCGAAATCCAATTGACGCGTTTGTGCTGGCCCGGCTAGAAAAAGAGAACATCCAACCTTCGCCCGAAGCTTCAAAGACCGTCCTGCTGCGCCGCTTGAAGCTGGATCTGCTTGGACTGCCGCCCACACCCGAAGAAGTCGTCGAATGGCAGTCCGACAAGCGTGCAAATGCGTATGAGCTTTGGGTGGATCGGTTTCTGCAATCGCCTCACTACGGCGAGCGTTGGGCGCGCCCCTGGTTGGACCTGGCCCATTATGCCGATTCCGATGGTTACGAAAAAGATAATGTCCGCAACGGTGCCTGGCGCTATCGTCATTGGGTGATCAACGCATTGAATGAAGGCATGCCCTTTGACCGTTTTGCAGTGGAACAACTGGCCGGGGATCTGCTGCCAAACTCCACCTTGGAACAGAAAGTGGCCACCGGATTTCTGCGCAACACGTTGACCAATCGCGAAGCCGGAGTGGACCGCCGCGAAGATCGTTTTGAACAAGTGATTAATCGCGTGAACACCACCGGAACCACCTTCATGGGCGTTACCATTGGCTGCACCCAATGCCACGATCATAAGTACGATCCATTCAGCCAGAAAGAATATTATCAACTGTTCGCATTTTTCAATGATGCCGAGGATGAAGATGTAGACGCTCCTTTGGCCGGTGAAATGGGTCCTTATCTGCGTGCCCTTCCGGAATATCGGAATCAGAAAAACGAAATTCTGAGCAAGTATAAAATCCCAGAATTGCAAGCCCGTTGGGAAAAAGCCATGCTCACCGCCATTGACGACCCAGGCAAGGACGTGGAGGTGGATTTCAACGTCACATCAATGAAAGCCATGTTAGATTTCGCTGATCGCATGATCCGCAAAGGCCCCCAGGGCAGGACTGAACGCGAATCAGAAAGGCTTACCAACTATTTCGTCAACAACCCCGGTACCGCATTTAAGGGTGACAAAGAAATTCTTGCTCGTATCAAAGAAGCTCGGGAGAAATTGAACGAAGCCAACGCCAAGATTCCATTTCTGACACAGGCTCAAACGGTACGCCAGAATCAGGACAAGTCAGTTACCAATATCGCCATCCGTGGGGATTGGAAAAGTCCTGGGGTGGAAGTGGTGCCGGGAACTTTGTCCATCCTCCCACCAATGAAGGCAAATGGCGCAAGGGCCACCCGCTTGGACTTGGCACGCTGGCTGGTGTCAAAAGAGAATCCGTTAACGCCGCGCGTGATCGCCAACAGAAACTGGCAGGAATTCTTTGGCCGTGGCTTGGTGAGGACATCGGAAGACATGGGCGTATCCGGCGAAAAGCCATCTCATCCTGAGCTACTCGATTGGTTAGCCACGCAGCTTTTAGACAACGGTTGGAACGTGAAACAACTGCACAAGACCATTGTCATGAGCGCCACCTATCGTCAATCGTCCAACTCCCGGCAGGACCTCACGGATCGCGATGCGGACAACATGCTGCTGGCTCGACAAATCAGAATGCGGCTTCCAGCAGAGCTGATTCGCGATGCGGCGCTGTCTGTTGGTGGAATCCTGAACCCATCCATTGGCGGTAAAAGTATTAAGCCCGCGCTGCCGAAAGGTGTGGCCGAATTGGGTTATGGCAATTCAGTGAAATGGAAGGAGTCAGAAGGGCCAGAACGTTACCGTCGCGGCCTATACATTCATTTCCAACGCACGGCACCTTATCCGCAATTAATGAATTTCGATGAGCCCGATTCCAACGTCGCTTGCAGCAGGCGTCGTACCTCCAACACTCCGCTGCAAGCCTTGAATCTGATGAATGATCCAGTCTTCTTTGAAGCAGCCGCAGCTTTGGGCGAACAAGTTTCGACGCAAGCCACGGGACTGACCGACAAGTTGGAAGGCTTGTTCCTGCAGTGCCTGGGGCGTAAGCCTGCGGAATCAGAACGGGCATCGCTAGCAGGGTATCTGGATCGCCAGACTGCCCTTCTAGCCAAGGAAGGCAAGAGCACTGCCGAGTCGCAAAAGGGCGCTTGGGCGGGCCTTGCACGCGTGCTGTTGAACACGGACGAATTCATTACACGAGAATAAAAATATGAATTTCATGCACTTTGATGAATATCGGCAACTGCAAGCGCGTCGCCAGTTTTTGAAAAATGCGGCCTGTGGTTTTGGGTCCTTGGCACTGGGCGGCATGATGGCGTCGGACGGTTTACTGGGAGCCGTGGCCGACCCGCTTGCGCCTCGCAAACCACATTTTGCACCCAAGGCAAAGCACGTGATTTTCATGTTCATGGAGGGTGGCCCCAGCCAGATGGATCTATTCGATCCCAAGCCTGCACTTCAAAAATGGCATGGTAAATCGTTGCCTGCTGAAATGACCAAAGATCTGAAACTGGCCTTCATCAAACCAACGGCAGCAGTGTTGGGAAGTCCACGCCAGTTTACGCAACACGGGAAATCGGGAATGGTGTTGAGTGATTATCTGCCCAACCTGGCCACCTGCGTTGACGATATTTGCATGGTGCGTTCCATGCAGACCGATGCTTTCAATCATCATCCAGGGCAGTTGCTTCTGTTCACCGGCTCCATACAATTCGGTCGACCGACCATGGGCGCTTGGGTGACGTATGGGCTGGGTAGCGAATCACAAAATCTTCCCGGATTCGTGGTGCTTTCCAGCGGCGTTGGAACCAGTGGCGGTGCCACCAATTTCTTGAGCGGCTTCATGCCGTCCACTTATCAGGGAGCCCAGTTTCGCAATTCCGGCGAACCAATTTTGTACTTATCGAACCCTGATGGCGTGTCTCGTGAAGCACAGCGCGCTGGGCTGGACACCATCAAGGAACTGAACGAAAAGCACTATACAGATACGGGCGATATGGAAATTGCCTCGCGCATTCAATCCTATGAACTGGCCTATCGCATGCAGATGGCAGCCCCGGAGTTGTTGGACTTTTCTAAGGAAGATCCCAAGACACTGGAGATGTACGGCGTGGGCAAGAAGCCAACGCACGAATTCGCGTCGAACTGCTTACTGGCACGCCGTATGGTGGAACGCGGTGTCCGCTACATCCTGATGATGGATGCCAGTTGGGATACTCACACCAACTTAAATAAGAAGCTGAAAGAAAAGTGTGATGCCAGTGATCAACCCACTGCCGCACTGATCAAGGACTTGAAGCAGCGCGGACTTTTGGACGATACGCTCATCGTCTGGGGAGGCGAATTTGGTCGCACTGCAATGGCGGAGATTCGGAACCTGAGTGACCCTGATAACGCGGGTCGCGACCATCATCCCAACGGCTATTCCATGTGGCTGGCCGGTGGCGGCGTGAAGGGCGGAACCACCATTGGCGCGACGGATGAGATGGGATTCAACATTACTGAGGACAAGGTTCATGTCCATGATTTACAGGCGACGATTTTGAATCAGTTGGGCTTTGATCATACCAAGCTGACGTTCCGTCATATGGGTCGCGATTACCGGCTGACGGATTTGAGTGGTGAAGTGGTTCGGAAGATGTTGGTGTAGCTAACTTACAACCACCAAATGAAAATTCTTCTTACCTGACCGAAGCAACATAGCCCCGGGCCATTTCAAATCTTCCGCAGTGATAGACTTCTGAGCCTGATTCTGTCGCTCATTATTCAAGTTCACGCCGCCGCCTTCAATCAGCTTTCGCGCCGAACCCTTGCTATCAGCCAGCTTCGTGCGCACCAGTAAATCCACCAGCGAAATGCCCGCTTGAAGTTCAGCCGCCGACATCTCCGTCACCGGAACTTCGCAAGCTAACATGGAAACCGTCTCAGCCGTAGGAACTTCATCCGACGCGGTAAATAAAATCCGTGTTGCCGCCTCAACCGCACGCACCGTTTCTGCGCCATGAACTACGCCAGTGCATTCCGCCGCTAAAATGCGTTGACCCTCTCGCTTCTCTGGCGATGTGGCAACCGCTTCTGCCAGCGCCTCAATGCGGCCCTGCTCCAGAAACGTAAACAACTTCAAGTAGCGGACAACATCGGCATCGGCAGTCTGAAACCAATACTGATACATCTGGTACGGGCTGGTTCGCTTGGCGTCTAACCAAACGGCACCTTCTTCCGTCTTCCCAAATTTCTTCCCGGTTGATGTTGTCAGCAGCGGAAATGTGATTCCATCCCCACGCTTTCCCAGCACGCGACGAATCAGTTCCTTGCCTGAAAGAATGTTCCCCCATTGATCACTGCCACCCATCTGAATGGCGCAATCATGATGCTGGCACAAATGCAGAAAATCGTAAGCCTGCAAAAGCATGTAACTGAATTCCGTAAACGAAATGCCATGATCCCGTTCTTCAAGCCGCGTCCGCACAGAATCACGCTTAATCATTTCATTCACGGAAAAGTGCTTGCCGTAGTCGCGCAAAAAATCCAGCAAGTTCAGCGGGACAAGCCAATCCGCGTTGTTCAGCAGCAGCGCTTTATCGTCCGATGACAGGTCGAAAAACTTGCCCAACTGCAATCGAATTGCCTCAGCATTTTCTTCCGTCTTTTCACGAGTCAGTAAAATACGCTCGGCTGATTTCCCGCTAGGATCGCCAATTAAACCGGTACCGCCACCCACTAGCACCAATGGCCGATGACCGTGACGTTGTGCATGAGCCAGCGCCATAACTGGGATGAGACTTCCGAGATGCAGGCTGTCAGCCGTAGGGTCGAACCCTACATACATGGTGCGTTTCGCTTCTAAAAGGTAGGCGTCAAGATCGTCACTAGTGACTGCTTCCAGAAATCCACGCCAGCGGAGCTCTTCAAGAAATGTGCTTTTTGTTTCGGTGGGCAAACCTCATTTTACCGGATTCCCATCACCATCCACTTTCTGAATTTCACCCAGATTCAAAGACCGTACTCCGGCTTCAATCTTCGATAGATCACCCACAATCACCCAGGTCATCTGTTCCGGACGCAGCAATGTTTCCGACGCCGCCGACATGTCCTTTAAAGTAAGCGCCTCAATGCGCGGAGCATACGTATCGAAATAGTCTTGCGGCAGTTGAAAGCGAACCAGTTCCTCCATGGCTCCCAACAGTGCATTCGATGTTTCACGGCTGCCTGCTTGACTGCGCACTTCACTCTGTTGAATTTTCAAGAGCTCTTCCGCAGTGGCAGGTTTATCTTTAGCAATGCCGCGCAACTCTTTTTGGATTTCTACAATCGCTTCCTTGGTCTTGTCCGTCTGCACTGGTGCAATCACCATGAACGGACGCTGACCACGCGTAGAGGGATAATACGTCTGCGATCCGTACGACCAGTGCTTGTCTTCACGCAAGTTCATGTTCATACGCGAAGTGAACGTTCCACCCAGAATCTGATCAAAGGTGTACAAGCTCAAATCAGCCGGATGCGATTTTGGAGGTGCAATGTTGCCAGCCAAAACGTTGGTCTGCTGCGCGCCAGGCCGATCAATCAGATACACCACTGGCTTTTCTTTTTGCTTCACCTCTGCCAAATTCTTCTTAGGCACTTCCCCGCCCTTCCAACCGGCAAATAACTTTTCTAACTTAGGAGTAATTTCCGCTAGCGTTGTATCGCCAACAATCAGAATGGTGGCGTTGTTCGGCTTGAACCACGTGGCATGGAATTTGGCCAACATGCCACGATCCATTTTGCCCACGCTTTCTTCGGTGCCCGAACCACTCAACGGCTGGCCATAGGCATGACCGGCCCCATAAATCTTCACCGGCATCACACGGAGGGCAGCACCCATTGGCGACATGCGCTCCCGTTGAATTG
>JAYWBH010000816.1:0-8834 GCA_043781815.1 Bryobacterales bacterium
GTGACCGGATAGTAGACCAACAGTACTATCCCTACTATAAGGTCTTTTCATATATCTAGTCAAGAGTTAATGTAAAGCATCCGTAAGCATAAGTAGAACTCCTTATATGATAAAACGTTCATCTGTCGTAACCTCTAATCCGTTGGAAACAGATATGGTTAGGGATTACGAGCCTTCTTTAATGGGCGGCGGTTTAACGTCAACCTATTCAATGTCTTGTAATACAACTTAAGTTTCGACTCGCATAGGAGTACCAGATCTGATAGACTCCTGAAGCCATGAATCGCACAACTTTGATCGGTGAACTGCTCTCAGAATTCCTGGGGACCACAGTTCTTATAACCATTGGACTAGGTGTGGTGGCCATGGTTGTGCTGTTTGGACATGGTCTGCAGGGGGAAGTGGTGAACGGCGGTTACACCAACATCACACTCGCCTGGGGGCTTGGTGTCACACTGGGAATTTACGTCGCAGGCAAGACCAGTGGCGCTCACCTAAACCCAGCAGTTACCGTCACTTTGGCGGTTTTTAGGGGATTTTCCTGGGCCAAAGTCGCACCCTACATTCTGGCCCAAGTGGCCGGTGGATTCGTAGGTGCAGCTCTAATTTTTGCCAATTACCAAGCGGCTTTCTTATCGTTTGATCCAAATTTGGAGAAAACTGCGGGCATCTTTAGTACATTCCCCGCCTTCCCCAATCAACCGGCAGCGGGATTTGGCGATCAAGTGCTGGGCACCGCCTTACTTCTGTTCCTGATTCTTGCAGTCACCGATGAACGAAATCAACCACCGGCGTCGAATCTGGCACCAGTGGTGGTCGGAATGATTGTGGTGGCCATTGGGATGAGCATGGGGGCAATGCATGGGTATGCCATCAACCCCGCCAGGGATTTTGGTCCCCGTCTGTTTACCGCCATTGCCGGATTCAAAAATAATGGCCTTACTGATGGAACCGGCGTCTTCTGGATCCCCATTATCGGACCCATCCTCGGTGGACTCATTGGAGCAGCGCTTTACGATTTCGGCATTCGCCGATTTCTGCCAAACGACAATTAAGTGTAATGAAAAGACCGCTCCCTTGCGGTCACGGCTCTGTAATGAAGGTCTGCTTTAACTTCGCTTAAAGACTCATCGACCTAAGCTTTTCGTAGCTCTTTCGGATGCTATCCAGCGGATCGCCGGGAGTCTGATCCTGCTCCACAAAAAAGTGCTTCTCTCCCGTGCTTTGTGCCGTCTTCAGGATCGCCTTGAAATCTAACGTCCCATAGCCCACCTCTTTGAAAGCAGTTGCCGGAACTCCTTCGCCAAACATTTTCGGCGCAGCAGCATCCTTATCCTTTAAGTGGATCAACGCCACCCGACCCTTCCATTTCTTCAGCATCGCCACTGGATCTTCACCAGCAATGGAAACCCAAAATACATCCATTTCCAGTTGCATCAACTGCGGATCGGTACGTTCCATCAGCAGGTCAATAATCCGTGTCCCGTCGATTGTTCCGAACTCAAAAGCGTGGTGATGGTAAGCCATCTTTAAGCCCGCTGCTTTGGTTGCGGCACCGGCCTTGTTTAACTGATCGGCAAACACTTTGTAGGAATCCAAAGTCTTTCCCCGTTCGCCCGGCTGCACATAGGGGATCACCATATACTTCTGGCCAGCCTTGGCCGCGACGTCGCACAGTTTGTTCCAATCCAAATCGGCGGGCTTGCCTTGCGGAAAGGCACCTTTCCACGCCTCCCAATTTCCTGTGACAAACGGCGTTTCATAGTGGCCACTCACCGGGTTCAATCCGAATTCTTTGAGTAACGGAAGCGCAGTTTCCAGCATGGGCCGTAACGTTTCCACTTCCTTGAAACCAATCTTGGCGATGGTCTCAATTGTTTTGCGAGCGTCTTTTGGATAAACGTTACGCACCGTGTAGAGCTGAACTCCAATTGGCTTAGTAAACTTGGCTGCGGCCAGAGGCAACGCTGCCGTCGATGCAAGAAACATTCTTCGTGTAGTAGTCATTATTCCGTTTCCGATTCCTTCAAGTAAGCTTTGATTTTGCCGCCAAATTGAGTGTATGCCCAGGAGACGGTTAGCAGCAACAGTCCCAGCCCTAAAAATGTAAAAATTCGTCCTGTAGAATCGCGCGCAGGCAGGTCAACCGTTAATACCCTGCCCAGGCAAAGTGCGAACACAAACAGGCCCGCAAATCGAACTACGCGATCGGCCACCGGAATGCCCAGTAGAATTAACCCCGCCGCCTCCAACGCCCAGGCAATGGTAAGATTTTGCGCAAGAACGGAATCGGTCACCAGTGCCGTAAGCATCCCAATGGCAATCACCAAAGCGGCCGGTCGCATAGCCTGCGTATAGAGGTCCCGTAGATAGGGTCGCAATAAGCCCACGGCGAAGAAGCAACATATCACCACGATACGAACAAGTTTCTGATGATAGTGATCCATTAGATACACCACCACCAGCGCTGCCAATGGGATGCATTGCAAGCGCGGAATAAGTAGGTTGGCGCGCACCCCGAATGTCCACAGGACCAGCATCTGGACAGACCAGCCAACAGCTATCCAAGGTTGCGGAACAACTCTGTAAATGAAATAGCCGCAGAAAAGATTTGCTGCCGATGTTGCTGCTTGCCGTGGAATAGCGTGGTTCCGCAATATCCAGGCGGCGCTTGCGTAAATGGCAGTAGGCAATCCCAACGTAATCCAATATTGCGTTGCTGGAGTTTCCACCATGAGCAATACCAAACTGAACATGCCCAGCACGGCAGATTGTATCAGCAGTTCTTGCCTTGCCAACTTTTGACCAATCGCCGCAAATGTCGCCGCAACAATCGTAAAGGCCAGGGGACGAAAATCAAACGCCGTTTCATGATACAAGTAGACGCCCACAATCAGCGTTGCTGCGTAGCTGAAAGGCATCCACAGTTTCAACACAAAACGATTGGCATACAGCAGGCCCGCAAACAATGCTGCCATGGGCGTGGGCTGACGTTGGTCAACCAGTTGCGCCGCTGGTGGCAGGAAAAGTAAACCGCCAAGCACGGTCAGGAACCGGTTCCGCAATTGCCAACCAGCAAGCACAATTAACTGGGCGTGAAGTGTCCAGGAGAATACCCGCCACACTCCCTCAAAGTGCCAGCCAATGGCCAGCGACGCCAACACAGCAGATAGAATCATGCTGGCCGTAAATCCTCCAGGACTCAAATGTTCCAGCTCTTGGGGGTCCTGTTTCTGTTTGGTGAAGCGCAGAATAGCGGAAACCAGAAAGGCCACCGCAGCCAGTTCCACAAAATGATTGGGCTGCATTCCTGCTGACCAGGAACTTGTCGTTAATGTGGCGGCAAGCAATCCCGATGCGTTGATTGGGAAAATCGGTTGCCGGGAATCGTACCGTAAAAAGTCATACGCTTCAATTAAGAGCCAATAAGCCCACAACACCGGTTGACCCCATTCGTAGGCATAACGAACGGAATCCGTCCCATGGAAATTCAAAGACGCGGCCACGTAGGCGAAGACAATGCCACTCAAGGCCAGTGTTTGCCAATGTTTTTTCCAGGCAAGGAACAGTAAAAACAGCAGCAAAGGAATGCTTGCCAAGGAATTGAACAGGTCTAACGGCGCAACTTCAAAGGAAGCAAAGGCTGCGCAAAATGCCATTGCCGTTACCGTTTGTGATTCATATCGCAAGGAGTGCAGCACCATCAAAAGCGCCACTGCCAGCAGCAACATCATGGCCACCGTACCCGATTGAATCAGCTTCACCGGTTCCAAGCCGTGGATCGCATAGGTGGTGAAATAGATGCCCGCCCATCCTCCACCAATCAATGACCAAGCTAAGGGTTTGGGTCTGCTGCCGCGCTCAAACCAGGCACCCGTTGCCAGTAGAGCCAGGCTCACTCCGTAGGCCGTGATCACTTTGCCCCACGGGCCATGGCTGGCAATCGTATTAATTAGCAGCAGGGAAAGTGCGATCAGCAAACTGATGACGCCCAGTTTGCTCAACCAGCTTTGGCCGATGGTAACTTCCAGCGACCCCGATTCCTGCACCGCAATTGGTTCCGCTAATGGCAGCGGATTGGTGGGTAGTGCGGGCGGTTGCAGTGGTGGCGGCGCTGCCTGTGGTGCTGAAAGTGACGCTGACACTAGTACTGGAATTGGCATTGGCAGCGGCGGTGGCTTCACTTCAAGTTGCCGTTCCACTGGGGTTTCAACACGACTTGCCACCGGTACATGCAACCGTTCCAGCAATTCTGCAATGCGTCGCTCAGCGCTGTTCAGCCGGTCACTAAGCTGGTTCAGACGCAGTTGACTCCACAGAAAAAATACGACGACGACGAATAGGAAGAATGGCATTTCCACAACGTCTTACATTAGAACAATTTTTCCAGATCTGTTACAGGGTGACGAAGTCCAAAGTAGAATTGCCCGAATTTGGCATACACCGCACTTACTTCGTCAAAGCGCATTTCGTAAATCAATTTCTTGAAAACCAGCGGGTCATCGGCGAATAAGGTTACGCCCCATTCCCAGTCATCAAATCCAATGGAACCGGAAATAATCTGCTTCACCACATCGGCATAACGTCGACCAATCAGGCCATGTTCGTGCATCAGCTTGGCCCGAATCGGCAGCGGCTCCATATACCAGTTCTTCTGTTCGCCACGCAGTCGGTCCATCGGATAAAAGCAAATATAGCGGCGGCTGGGGATTTCAGGAAACAAGCGCGGCGTCATCGCCTTGCGTTGCGTCGCCAGCAATTCTTCAATTCCACTGGTCCATTCCGGCGTGTGCGGCGTTACGCCACGTTCCAACAGTGTCGCGTAAATCTTCTGTGTGGATTCATACAATCCAAGTTCTACAACAGAAACGTAGGAAGTTGTTTGGACCAGATATTGGTTTAATGCCAGTCGCCCAATCGTCCGTTCAATCTCCTCAAGGGCAGGGAAGCCAGTGCGGAAATGAACCATCATCAAATCGCCTTTGTGGCCCAGAATGGAAAACAGTCCGGAATTATCGCCTTCCAAAGTAAACAGCACGTGCTTGGCTTCTTCCAAAATGCTGTGCTTTTTGGCCGGTTCCACAGCATTCCAGCTACTCCAATCAATACGAAATAGTTGATGCAGCACGGCTGCGCCTTCAAGGGTTAAAGGGACTGGAGGAGGATTGTTGGTGCTCACATCTATATAATGACATCAATGCGGACAACTCTAAACATAGAAAATGGGGCAATCGCGGCCATCCGCAACTATGCTGAGGCAGCAATCGCCATTGCAATCCTAACCGCATACTTGGCCACCTCAGCTTCCGCAGCAGAAGTCATGTCCACCACCCAACAGAATGCTCTGGTGCAAAAGTATTGCACCATGTGCCATACCGACGCCGTGAAGAACGGTGGACTTTCACTGGAACATTTCGATGTCGCCATTGCCCCACCCAGTCAGATTGCGATGATGCTCAGTAAGTTGACCGGCGGCGTTGCGCTTGAAACGGTGAAGGCGGCAGCCTCAAACGCAAGTGCAGCGGCATTGGTAAGTAAGAATATGAAGTCCGGGGCAATGGGCGCGTCGGGCATTCCCAGACCGGATGCGGCAACCGTTGATGGGCTGATTAACGCCTTCGCCGCAGCGTCGACGGGGGCTACAGAGTGGACCGTTCATCGCACAACGCCCGCAGAGGCTTCAGTGCTGACGGCCAGCATCTTGCGAGAAATGCCTCTTACAAAAAGCGCCGGTGAATCCCAGTCCTATCGTTTGGTAGTTTCTTGCAATGTGACCACCCATCAGGGTTCCATGCAATTGACTTGGTCACCAATAGCGCAGACAGGAACGCTGGCCGCATTGGTCGATGGGAAGGTGGCGGTTCTCAATGAAACTGGTCCGGCAGTTCTAATGCTAGCCGACACGAGAGAGGATGGTTCGGCGGTGGGCTTGTTTTTACCGATGGATTCGCTAACGATTAAGGATCCGTTCTTCGGTGGATCGGTTACATTTCCATTTGCGAATTTGCCTAAGGATGCGCGCCACCATTTCGCGACGTGCTTTTCCGACGGGAGTGCGGATTTGCAGGCGTTACGCTAGGAATGCGTTGAGCTGTAGACCATGAATCATGGGCCGCTTTCACGCTAAGGAAAGTTGGCCAACTCTTCGGATACATGGAATTTCTCCGCTAGTTAGGTCACGAAAAAGATCTGCCAAACTTTCCTGCAAATCTTCCAGACTCTCACCTTGAGTCAGATAATCGGGAAACTCTTCAAAGTAGCCAAGCCATTGGTTTCCGTCTTTCCAATAGATATACCGTGGAGTACTCATGACCTTTTCATCGTACCATTTAAGGCGAGATCGTGGTCATTCGGGAAATCGGCCTTCTCCAGTGAATGTTTTACGGCACCAGCTTTTTGATGATATTCTTAGCAACCAATTCATTCACTTCTCGATGTCGAGGAACTGGTTGCGATTCCTTTGACTTTGGATTCGTATACCAATCGTGTCGCCCGCCATGCCGTGCAAGAATACACCCAGCCTTCGTTAACCGACGGATCAAATCCTCACGCTTCACAATTCCCCCTTTATCATTTCAATGTGTTTGGTTTCAAGTGAGGCTCCCAGCTACGGTTTTCACTGTCTCCCCTAATTCGAGAGCCTGTTCAAAACACCATCGCCTTTCCAACCTTAAAGTAGCTATAACTTGTCTATAAAATGATTATTTATACAAGTATAAGAACCGTAGGCGCTGTGGAAAAGTTGATTTCTCTCTAAATTATAATAAAACCAAGGCACTGCTGTCACAGTGACCCTTGATAGCCTTCTGAAATAAGATATGAATAATTTCGGTAGAGCCTCCACATTTTCGGAATGTAGCGCAGCGTCTCGGTGGCCGGCTATTTTTGTGAATTTTTCTCTTAAATACCAACTAACTCCCAACTTGACGCAATGGGATATTTAAGACGATCACGATTGGTGCTACATTGGATATACGGTATCATCATGATCAAAACGCTGACAAAACACGGGAACAGTCTGGCCCTGATCATTGATCGGCCTATCCTCGATCTGCTGAAGATCGACATTGAAACTCCTCTGGACATCTCCACCGATGGGGAGCGCCTGATTATCGGCATCGCCAAGCCTTCAGTCCGCCGCAAGAAGTTCGAGCAGGCCCAAGAGCAGTCGCATCAGCGATATAAAGGTGCCTTTCAGAAACTCGCTGAATGATCCGGTGAAAACCTTGCGGGTTTGGACATCGCGAACCAGTGGGGACATTCTTGTCTGGCCCAAGCAACAGTGGGTACCCGAAAAACACGTAACACTCTAAGCTAGTGGCAAGACAAGCGTGTCCCCATTGACGAGCTTTACGAGAAATCCACTTCTTGTTTGGTTTTCTGAAAGGTGGAAGCCCAAATTTCCCATTATCAGGCGGAAACCCTCAGCGGTCCACCCCAGTCTGGCCATTGGTGGTCACCTAAAACTCGGCCATTGGAGCCGTGTCTTCCCTTCGCCCGCCAACGTGGAATACCGCATGCCAAGAGCACGCCTCAAGACTGCCCTTCGGTTCGCAGACGCTCGGTCTTGACCCGTACTCTGGTATGCAGTTGAGCCCTTAGACACAGGCGAAGGGAAGGTCTGAAGTCCAGACCCAATTGAGTAGATCAACCAAGCGGGGATGCGGCTCTGAAATTCGAAATCCAATGGCCAGATTTTAGGTGACCACCAATGGCCGGATTTGGGGTGACCCTTGAGGGAAACTGAATGTCTTTGACGCTGAATAGCCACTCCATATTTGCTGAATAGTGATAGACTTTCATCATGTTGAAAATCTTTAATGTGATGGTTATCGGCCTTCTGACTATACCGCTGTCCTCGTTCGGAGCTGCGATAACTTATACTTCTGACGTGTTTTCAGCGAGTGCTCTTGGAGGAAGTGGCGTTATAGTGTCCGTTCCTCAGTTCAATCCAGCATTGGGCAACCTTATCAATACTATTGGGCTTCAAGTATCCTCAATCGTTACTAGCGTAACTACAGTTAAAGGAACAATAATTTTCAATACACAATGCATGACTTCTGACTCATATTTGAAGTACAAATTTTCTTCTAGCCAACCATCTGTCATCCCGGTGTATCAATCACCCATCATTTTTATTCCATTTGGTGAGGGTGTATGTGATCGAATTACAGTTATGACGACCGTTACTTCCTATATTGAGCCCTTTCATGTTTTCCCGAATAATCCAGCTTTTATCGGTACAGGATCCATCTCCATTCCTTTCGACCTTGTGTACACGATAGATCAGCGCGGACCATGGTCTCAACAGGGTATTCAGTCGCTTGATTGGACTGGAACTTTAGCGATAACTTACGAGTATAAAGCGGCACCCACTCCCGAAGGATCATCACGAAGTTTAACTCTGTTCGGTCTGGGCATTTTATTTGCCACTATAAGAGGAAGGGTTGAGAACCGAAAAGTGGGCCTGTAAGTCATGTAAGTTGTTAGACACTCAATTTTTGTTGAATAGTGGTAGAATTTCATCATGTTGAAAATCCTTAATGTGATGGCTATCGGCCTTCTGACTATTCCGCTGTCCTTGTCCGGAGCAATGATAACTTATACTTCTGACGTGTTTTCAGGGAATCTTCTTGGAGGAAGTGAGGTTGGAAGAACTGGGGTTACAGTGTCCGTTCCTCAGTTCAACCCAGCATTGGGTAACCTGAACAATATTAGCAATCTTCAAGTATACTCATGAGTTCGCTATTCCGGCCTGGCCCACTTCGATCATCTGATTTGGCCCACCTGGCTATTAGTATTTTGCACCATTCCACCAGTTAGCGGTTCGGGCA
>JAYWBH010000817.1:0-2892 GCA_043781815.1 Bryobacterales bacterium
CTTGACCCACATTTTCAGACACATTCTCAATGGACGCTCTCTCAAACACACCCAATTCATACCTCAACCCACTTAGCAACTGCCGTTTTTAGGTTGAAACACCGCTCCCTTGCGGTCACGGCTCGGTAACGTACTGAACGCTAATTTAGCGGGCTGCACGTAAGCTGATTTCTACTGCAAATCCGTTGGGCTTCAAATTACGTGCTTTCACGGTTCCCTTCATTGCATCAATGGCACTTCTGACAATTGCCAAGCCAAGACCGGTGCCGCCGCTTTTGCGATCTCTTGCGGTTTCCAAACGATAGAATGGCTTGAAGATTTCTTCCAATGCGTTTTCTGGCACACCCATGCCCTGGTCTGCCACCACAACGTGAATCGTGTTTCCTTGTCTTTTGGCGGTGACGGTCACGGGACCGTCGCTGCCAGCGTATCGAAACGCATTGCGCAAAAGATTGGCCACCGCACGAAACAGATAATCGACGTCACCTAGTGCCTGTAACTCGTCACTTACTTCTACCCTTACTTGAAAGGGACTAACTGCTTCCAAGGCCACTGCCCGTTCAATTACTTCAGCTACGTCCACCGCCACCAATGGCAAAGGTTCACCACGCATGCTGGATTTTGTGAATAACAGCAGCTCATCCACTAATCCGCGCAGGTGTTCCACGTCTTCCCGCAAATCTGTTAACTGCTGCTGTTGCCCCTGGGAAGCTCCGCGACCCAACAGTTCCACTTCCAATTCCATGCGCGCCAGCGGGGAACGAAGTTCATGCGCCACACCTGCCAGAAATAGCTTTTGACCTTCCACCATACCCTTCAACTTACTGGCCATTTGGTTGATGGACGTCCCCAAGGCACCAATTTCATCGGATCGCGATTCGCTGACATTCACATCAAAGTGCCCACTTGCAATTTGTCCGGTGGCCTTCTGCATCTGCCGTACGGAATTAGTCAACCCGTGAATTAACGGCAACCAACACAAGGCGGAAATTGCCAATGCTGCAAATACAAAGCCCAGTGCCGGGGCGAAGGACAGGAAAAATCCGTGACTCCATAACGAGTCCGTGGCCAGGATCAGGGTGCCACGAATGGCGGGTTCGTCATCTTCTTCCGACCGAGCCGACCGAATGGGAATGCGAGATCCAATCCAGTAGAAATTGGGTGAACCACCTTCCGCCAAAAACATACTATTGGGCAAGCCACCGCCTGCGCGGAGTGGCCGCGGGGGCGGGCCTCCATCCGGTGGCGGACCACGACGTCTGCCTGGTGGAGGTGGCGGCTGGTCCATCCTTGGACGTCGACCATCACCTGGTGGACCATCATCGGGAGGAGGCCTCATTCCGTCACGCGGGCCTTCCACTAATTTTTTATAAACCTGAGAAGGTAAGACCACAGCAGGCCCACCCAACTGAGTTCCATTGTTATTGAATAGGTATAAGTCTATCCCCAGCTTGGCTCGGTATTTTCCCAACAAGGCAGTGCGTTGTTCTGGTTCCGCTTCGTCCAGTTCCAATGCCAGTTCATGAGTCACTGCCATGACCCGTTCATGCACGGGACCCATCCATATGGATTCAAATTTACCTCGCATGGGGAACAATACCAGCGCTACCAACAGGGTGAGGTTCAACAGGGCTAACAGCAGAATTTTGGATCGAAGAGATCTTATAGCCAAGGCTCATCCCCCGGCTTGCGCATTCGATACCCGGCGCCTCGCACAGTTTCTATGAATCGCGGTGACTTTGGATCGTCGGCAAGTTTGCGGCGCAGGGAAGAAATGTGAACGTCAATGGCCCTGTCAAAACTTTCAAAATCACGTTCGGCAACTTCCAGCAACAGTTGTTCCCGAGTCCTTACCCGGCCCGACGCTCTGGCCAACGACAATAAAATATCGTACTCTGCCGGAGTCAGCACCAACACTTGTTCATCCAACGTAACGGTATGGGCTTCGGTGTCGATTACTAAACCGCCGTTACTGATAGGTGCATCGCCCTTACTGGCTGCAGCGGTGTGCACGGAGCGACGCAAAACAGCCCGTAGCCGAGCGAGAAGTTCGCGGGTTGAAAACGTTTTGGGCAGGTAATCATCGGCCCCAGTTTCCAGGCCTGCAATGCGATCTGTCTCATCACCCAAAGCGGTCAACATCAGCACTGGAACGGTGGATTTGCGGCGCAATCCTTGCAGAACTTCAAAGCCGCTCATGCCCGGCAGCATGACGTCTAAAATCACCGCCTGATACGGTTCGGCCAGGGCTCGTACCAATCCATCAGGACCATTGTGAACTGCGTCCAATGCGTAGCCGAAAGGCTCCAGATAGCTGCGCACCAGACGACACAACTTTTCGTCGTCATCAATCATCAACAGCCGGGTTGGCGAATGCAATTCCATCGTGCTGATCCTAATGATAGCTGGAGTGGATAAAAGATCAGCAACCTTTACCCAACCTTTACAATTGGGGTTCCCAGAGGATGGCAAACAGAAGTCACCAGCGGATTTTTGCCAGATTTTGATATGAAAACCAGTAACTTAGCGAATTGCATGGGACAGTGATTGCACTGTGCCATGCTAGGTTTTCATGCAGCATGCACAAACTTGCCACAGGCTTACTCTTAGTTGTACTCACCGGTTGTTCCCGCCAGATTCGCGGACCTGCGGTTCCCCGGATCCTCTCCACACCCATTTACAGCGATGCTCAATTTGCCAGTGATCTGCAGAGTTATCGCAACAGCTCAACTGACCCGGCCAGGGCCACTGACATCCGCAATCGGGTGATTTACGGATTGCTGGCCGATATTGAATACCATTACCGAAACTATGAAGGGAACCTGTTCATGGATAGTGGGAAATTCAACGTCGGGAGTGACATTGTGGAACTGGGTTTGGCCACTGCCGCAA
>JAYWBH010000818.1:0-2890 GCA_043781815.1 Bryobacterales bacterium
ATGCAAAAAAGGACAGTTTTACGGCTCTTTGGACGAGTTTGAGTTGCATACCGAGGATATCGCTTTGTTCGCGCTCGCAGATTCCCACTTGCCGCGCCAACTGTTACTCGGGTGTTCGCTCGCAGTCGGATGTTAAACTAAGCCACAACTTATTCAAACTAATAAACTTTTGTGATTGACTCCCAATCTGTAGAAACTAGGAAAAGTGCCAGTTCGCTCTGCCTCCATATTGAGAATGAAACAGTGCAAGATCAGGTTGACCCAGTTTTCAATTAAACAGGCACCGAATCTAATTTGATGTTAACCTTAATTGCCGCTAGACTTTAGTTTCGTGGAAATGAAAATGACTGATTCCATTACACCACTGAAATCCATTGTCCGCACATTCCTCCACCCTTTTCGGGGATTTGTAACGTGGGCTTGCCAACGTGGACTGTTGCCTTTCGCGGCGAGAAAGGTACTGCCTCACCGCTGGGCGCATGAACCCTTCACCATCTACGGCCCTGATTGGAAGTGCAATTGGCGCCCAACAGACTTCGACGCAATAGGGCACATGATTTTCTGGTCGGGATTACGAGTTTGGGAACGCGAGACCGTGCCAGTGATCCTCGATCAACTTCGCAAATCTAGTTGCTTCCTCGATATTGGTGCCAATTGTGGCATCTTTTCGGTATTCGGCTGCACGGTCAATCCAACCTTGCGGGTGATCGCCATAGAGCCGGTCCCTAAAACCTTCGCAGCCTTAACGGGTAACATCCAGGCGAATCACTTTGAATCTCGCATAACCGCCGTGAACAGCGCCCTGGGGGAATCAAACGGCATTGTTTCCTTCCACGAGGCTGACGACGCGACCATGTCAAGCATGGCCACCGAGGGTTACTACGGCCAGTCTGGCCGCGTGATTCAAGTAAACTGCCGCACATTGGATTCCCTTGTGGAGGAACTTGGCGTTGCTCCGGATTTCATGAAAATCGATGTGGAGGGGTTTGCGCATTTGGTGCTCGGCGGCGCAGGGCAAGTACTAAAAAAGTACCGGCCTAGAATCGTGCTGGAGGCTAACCCAATCGATCCGTACCATCTTGTTTCGAAGATTTTGGCGGAGCACGGATATCAGTTCCAACTGCTCACCAGTAGCGGATTGCAAACCAAGCCTTCAATCATTGCCGATCCCGAATTTCCGAATTGGCTGTGCACACCCGCTGATTGACGACAGATGCCGAGGTGCTGCTGGAAGTTGACGCCACTAGTCAGGTCACGGCTCGGTATCGGAATACCCCTTCGCCGCGCGCACCCCGATGGCCGTGGGGCCGCTAGGCAGCAAAGCGTTTCTAAAAGAACTGGAGAAATAGTTTGCTATTGGAGTCCAGCGAAAGCAGCCCGTGCCAGCTTGTGTTTCTGGGTAAAGACGTTGCATCATAATATAGTTAAGATGTTTTAGGGGAGGCAGATTCAACGGGGTTTGTCTGCACAGGAGAATGAATGAACGGAAGTCCGCCTGCGTGCAGCGTTATTGTTCCAGCCTACAAAACCACCGCTTATATTGCCGAAACATTAGAAAGTATTTTTGCACAAACGTTTCAAAACTTTGAAATTATAGTGGCTAATGACGGCTGCCCCGATACAGAAAACCTGGAACGTGTTTTGGCTCCATACCGCCATCGGATTGTCTATTTGAAACAGGAAAATGGTGGACAGGGGGCCGCCCGCAACCTGGCCATTCAAGCATCCAATGCACCCGTCATCGCACTACTCGATTCCGACGACGTTTTTGAGCCTGCGTACTTGGCCACCCAATTGGCCGTGCTCTCCGCAAATCCACAAGTGGATGTAGCTTGCTGCGATGCTACCTATTTCGGAGACAAAGCCTTTGAGGGCAAGTTGTTCAGCCAAGTGTGCAGCTCCAACGGGGAAATCAATTTCGGAAATGTAGTGCATGAACGAGTGCACGTTTTTATTGCTGTAACTGCCCGTAAAGCGATATTTGAGAAGGCTGGACTTTTCTTCCCATTGCGTAACATACAAGGGTCGGAAGATTACGCAATGTGGTTGAAGTTAACACTGCAAGGTAAGTTGTTCCACTATACAGACAAGCCCTTGGTGCGGTACCGTCGCCATAGCACTAGTATGTCGGCCAATGACATTGGGATGATTCATTCCAACCTTAGTGCATTGATAGCAGTTCGAGCCTGGGCACCATCACTAACGCCGGAACAGGGTCAGGTTTTTGACGAGCATCATCAGCATTTGATCGGAAAACTGGGGCTCTACCAGGCAAAACAGGACCTGCGCGATGGTAACTATGAAAGTGCCAAAGCCAACTTAATGGTGGCAGTGGCACACTACGATTCATCGTTGAGGATGAAGATAATTGCGCAGTTGACGAAAGTGGCGCCGGGGTTGATGCGCGCTGTTTTAATTGCCGGGGATCGTCGACGTTAGCAGGGCCAATGCTATCCTTGAATAAAAGGATTCCACCATGGACGAAATTCGATTCCAACGCGTTGCAGAAGCCATCCGAGAGGAAATTTCTGAACTCATCGCCTACGAAATGACTGACCCCCGCGTGGCCGATGTGGTTGTCACAGAAGTGCTGGTTAGTCCAGATCTGCATCGAGCACGCGTCCGCGTCAATCTTCTGGACCCCAAAATGGAAGTAGGCGCGTTGGAAGCACTCGCTGGTGCAAAAGGTTACTTGCGGAAACAGTTGGCAATGAATCTACAGATGCGTGCCACGCCTGAACTAAGTTTTGAATCGGACAAGGAAGTTGATTCCAGTAAGGTTGCCAGCCTGCTGAAGCGTATCCAAAAAGGTCGACCGCGCGACACGGAGTCGTGAAACAAGTTTCGGCAATTTGTTTGGTTGTCCCGCTTCTGGCCATCGCTCAGGAGC
>JAYWBH010000819.1:0-2889 GCA_043781815.1 Bryobacterales bacterium
GCTGCCGATTTATCGCACGCAGATCTAAGAGGCACCAACCTTGCCGGCACCATCAATTTCAATGAACGCTTTTTTTCCTCCATCCAATGGGATGAAAACACCAAGCTTCCTATTCAAGTACATGAACTCCCCGGCAAGCCCGGTACAGTGGAACAACGGCAGTTGATTCGCGACCTTGTTCTTGCTCACAAAGACAAGGTGGACATTATCGCACAGGAATTCGCAGTGGCCATTGCTCAAGCCGATGTGGACCCAGGAACGTTACGGTCTAACGAGGATCCCAAGCCAATGGCACGATTCATTTTCCGTCACGGCATGGAACAAGGCTGGTTGAAACCGTGGTTGGGCAAGCAATGGAAATCTGCTAGTGCTTAATTATTTGAGATGTGGGACAGGCATGAAGCCTAATGCCGCATAGGTTCCCCGCATCCCTGTAGAATCTCTAAATACTGCGTTTTTCCCGCAATTTCGTCCGAGCCCGCGAGACCGGTTTTTCACTGCCACATAGTGACCCATCCGGTAGCTCCATTCCATGGGTTCACATCATCATTACCGCCACGGTCCATGGAGTACATGTTGATGTACTGAATTCCCTGGAAGGAGGTCTTGTAAAACGTGATGTTAATACCGAGTTTGTCCAATGGCGTGTCCCGGTCTACAGTGGAACCTGCTGCGGTTATTGCACAACCGGTGCCATTGTCCAACGATGCGGTGGAGGTTGAACCATTCGAGTTAAGTCTGGGCAACACACCTACCCAACCACTGGAGTTTGCATTTCCTAAAAGAAAGAGGTCATCTGTATTTGAGTAGAAGATATAGCATTTCCCAGAAGCCATATAGACTTGCATCCAATCGACGTAACGACCAGAAAGATTGTGCTGCGTTTGAAACGAGTACCTTTTCGTAACCGAAGTTTGGGCTGCTGGGGTGTTTCCTGTAAAGGTTTGTGGATCAATGCCTGTTGTCACGTAGAATGTCCTGTCCGTGGTGTTTGGCCTGATGTTGTAAGTTTGTGCCAAAGCTGAGTTCCCCACCTGCATCTGCTGCGCCCAAGTGGGATCAATCACTGCTGCACGATCTGTTAACAGTGCGTAGTTGAACACTTTCCCCATCAATCCGCGAAATGGCACGGCGAGGTCGGCTGGTTGTTTAAATTGGATTTGAGCGGTCACGGTCAGAGTGTCATTTGTAGATGTTGTTGTTGAGACGATAATTGAGGAGTTTGTCACATCCAATTTACACTCAACCCCGTCAAGTGTAAGGTTAGTGCTATTCTGTCCCAATTGACCTGCAATGCCTGTGCTGCCACCGTGTATCATACGGAAACTTCTATCTGCGCGGAAGAACTGGATATAGCAAGCGTTTCCACTATCTATGTTGCGGTTTATCAAAATGATGCCACTGGAAACGAAGTTTGCGCCCATGTAAGCTGAGTTAGTCACCTTGTAAGTGAATGTTCCAGCGATACCATCATAATTGTTTGACGTCAGCGTCCTGACAAAGTTCGTTGGCGGGGCGGAATAAGCTCGAAAAGTGTAGCCTGAAATAAGCTGCCATCCATTGGTGGAGTTCCCGGCAGCATCTACAGCCAAAAGAAATAAGTTCTGATACCCAGCAAAAGTGGGCTGAAATGTGATGGCCAATCTAACAACCAGATTATTTCCAATTACAGTCACGGTTGATGCAGACAGATCGATGGAACATTGCGAATTTGAGACTGTACCGGATCCCACTGGCGAACCATTTGGCACAACCCAATCTGTATCGTCATCTTTCTTCAAGTAAATCAGACCATTCCCTTTTGCTGCGAAAGAACAGGAATCTCTCCCGTCAGTATAGGCCCTAGCCGTAAACATACCCAAAAGCACGCTAATGTAACCGCCACCATTCGCTGATGTGCCGCGAAATTCAAATGTCCCCGAGGTTCCAGTGGTAGGATTCGGTCCTGCAGAAACTGTTGGTGGCGGAAAGCTAACTAAAGGGGAATCTACTGCAATGACGCGCGAATCCAGATAAATATATTCCTTGGTTAATGACGGCTGGGCCAAAACTATAGTGCTTGCCGCAAGGAGTAACATCACCATCGCCAAATTGTGTTTGTTGTAGCTCATATGAATTCGCCTCATTAATATGGTCTCGAAACTACTTTGCAGGTCCGTTGATGTCCAACGTCAAAGTTTTTGCAGCACTGCCTTTGTTTACGCGCAACAGCAGGGATGCCCCCGCTTTTGAAGTGTCTGCCACGGTTCCTTTCTCAAGGGATACTAACAATGCCGTACCGTTGGCTGTTACCTTTATGTCGGATTCATACGGCACGGTTAATTCATAATCGGCGCCTGTTAGATTAGTCCCAGTTTGAGTCATTGGGTAGAAGAACCCCTTTTCGCTCCACACTCCTACAAGCAGGGCGGGTGGGCGCAGTTGGGGACCTTTCATTTGCAGGTTCCCACCTGGATCATTCACGTGGAGTTTCACTTTAACACCAGTTTGGACAGCGACATCGAGGTTGGCCG
Source organism: Bryobacterales bacterium (assembly GCA_043781815.1). Taxonomy (GTDB): domain Bacteria; phylum Acidobacteriota; class Terriglobia; order Bryobacterales; family Bryobacteraceae; genus JANXSF01. The sequence continues at coordinate 2,514 of JAYWBH010000819.1, forward strand.
ACACCTGCCCTTTCTTAACGGTGATAGTGGGTGGATTCTTGAGCCATTGGCAAGCATTGATATAGTTCTTATCGGGCATATGAACGCAGATTTCGTAGACTCCGTCGGTAAGCCCGTTGGCGGAGAATCCGCCAGCAGAAGTGGTGTCGGCTTTTTGGGAAATACTGGGTCCACCTTGTGGAGACTGTAAATAGGTAACGGCATTGGCGATGGGCTTGCCGCTGTCGTCCAGTATGCGGCCAGTGGCGGAGGTCTGAGCCAACGCCATGGGGGTAAGGGCTAGTATAGCGTTTCAGTAAAACATATCCGTAGTGATTTGTTTCTGATATGCTGGCGGCATGGCCCAACGATCGACGCATGCCAAGCTTGTTCTTAC
>JAYWBH010000820.1:0-8793 GCA_043781815.1 Bryobacterales bacterium
GGAACTTGCAGAAGTTGCTATGACCATGGATGGCGTGCTGAAGCTCTACTTCGGCGAATCGAACATCCCTACTCCGGCCTACATTAAACAGGCTGCATCGCAGGCCATGGCTGATGGTTTTACTTTCTACACATCGAACGCAGGCTTGCTATCAACGCGTCAGGCATTGGCCGATTATTACCAGCGAATGCAAGCAGTGACCATTGATCCGCAGTCGGAGATCGTAGTAACTGCATCGGGCGTGCAAGCGTTGAATGTGGCCATTCGCTGCCTGCTTGATCCAGGTGATGAAGGTATTGTGCTGACCCCGGCATGGCCCAATGGCAGTTCCATTATTGCCATGGCAAATGCTAAGCCGGTGGAGATTGCGCAGCCTTTAATCGGCGATCGCTACGGCATTGATTTCGAACAGTTGGAGCGGTCCGTTACACCGCGCACGAAGCTGCTGATTTACACCTCACCATCGAATCCATTGGGCTGGGTCGCAACTATTGAAGAACAACAGCAGTTGCTTGATTTCGCCCGTCGCCATAATTTATGGCTGCTTGCCGATGAGGTTTACGAGCGCCTTTGGTACCACGGCACAGCGGTGCCCTCTATTCTAAAATTAGCAACTCGGGAAGATGCGGTGATTGTTGCCCAGTCGTTTTCTAAAAGCTACTGCATGACCGGTTGGCGCTTGGGCTGGTTGGTGGCTCGCAAAGACCTTGCGGCAAGGGCCACACAGCTAAACGAATTCATAATCAGTTGTGCTCCAAGCATCGCGCAACGGGCAGGGGAAACAGCGCTGAGTCAAGGGGAAGACGCAGTTGCCGCATTGATGGCCCAATTGAAAATCAATCGCGATTTTTGTCAACAAGCCTTGGCCTCTATACCTGGATTGACAGTGCCCAGGCCGGACGGCGCGTTCTATCTTTTCCCGAAAGTGGAAGGGCTGACTGATTCCTTCGATTTTTGCAAACGATTTCTAATGGAGCACAAAGTCGGCCTGGCCCCAGGCGTAGCATTCGGCAATGGCGGCGAAGGGTCGGTGCGAATATCATATGCATCGGAGTTGTCGATTCTGGAGCCCGCGATGGAACGGTTCGGGAAGTTCGTTCGGGCGAATTTGCAGGGTGTCAAATTCTCTGCCTAACTCGCAATACGCAATGCCTCTTCCACCGCTTTTGGATTCTGCGCAAGTACCGCAAGCAACACGCGCGCCGGTCCGTCTGGCCTAGTTCTTCCCTGCTGTCAGTATCCTTCGGGTCGAGCGACCGTCGATGATGGGGACCTCCACGGTGGTTACCCGGACTTCCACATGTTTACCTTCGACCCAGGCCACCGCTTCCTTCAGACTTGCGATAATGCGACTTCCTACGCTCGCCTTTTTATGCTGCGGTAAGTGACGGTCTTTCATTGTCCTATCATCCCATGCTCGATCCACATGAACAGCTTCCTTAGAAGGAACAAAAGTCGGATGCAACATTGGCAGGCAAAACTGCCTGCCCCACATTGCACTTGCGTTGGTGGGGCAGGCGATTCCGCCTGCCAGTTCTCATACAATAATTGGATGCCTCATCCGCTTGCTGGAATGCCCGCACCTGCCGAACTGTTGATCAACGTTGCCAAATTAGAAAGTGACTACTTCTCCCAGAAACCTGATCTTACCGACCCAACTCAACTGGTCAGTTTTGGCACCAGCGGACATCGCGGCACCTCCTCCAACGGGACCTTTACCGAAGCTCACATTGCCGCCATCACCCAGGCAATTTGTGACTATCGTAAGCAGGGCTCAGCCACCGGTCCGCTGTTCATCGGCAAAGATACGCACGCGCTTTCCACTGTGGCGCAGCGAACTGCGCTTGAAGTTTTGGCGGCCAACGGCGTGGAAACTATCCTTGCAGAAAACGATGAGGTCACCCCAACTCCGGTAATTTCATTCGCCATTCTTGGCCATAATCGCGATCGCACTTCAGCCTTTGCCGACGGCATTATTATCACCCCGTCTCACAATCCCCCAGCCGATGGCGGCTTCAAATACAATCCCCCAAACGGTGGCCCTGCCGATACCGATGTCACCGATTGGGTACAGGATCGGGCCAATGATCTGCTTCGTGGCGGGAACCGGGATGTGAAGCGTATGCCCTATTCACAGGCCATTGCCGCAACAACAACGCATCCGCTGGACTTGATCACAGCTTATGTGGACGGCCTTCGAAGTGTCATCGACATGGAAGCAATCCGCGAGTCGGGGTTGCGAATTGGCGTCGATCCCCTTGGTGGTGCGGCGGCTCCATTCTGGGCGCCCATCATGGAACAGTACGGTTTGAACATGACGATAGTGAATCCGCTGATCGACCCCACGTTCAGCTTTATGACGCTTGATCACGATGGTAAAATTCGCATGGATTGCTCCAGCCCCTACGCCATGGCTGGCTTGGTGAAGCTAAAGGACAAGTTCGATATCGCCTGGGGGAATGATCCAGATGCGGATCGTCATGGCATTGTCACGCCCTCTGCTGGCCTGCTCAATCCGAATCATTACCTTGCCGTGGCGATTCAATATTTACTGGGCAATCGACCGAATTGGCCAAGCATGGCGGCTGTGGGTAAGACGCTGGTATCGAGCAGTTTGATTGATAAAGTGGTGGCCGGACTGGGTCGCAAGCTGCTGGAAGTTCCCGTCGGCTTCAAATGGTTTACCCCAGGTTTGTTTGATGGAAGCTGCTGTTTCGGTGGTGAAGAAAGCGCCGGTGCCAGTTTTCTGCGTCGCGACGGAACCACCTGGTGCACGGACAAAGACGGTATCATTCTTGGACTGCTGGCCGCAGAGATTACGGCGCGCACGGGTCGCGATCCAGGGGAACACTATCGGGATATCACGCAGCAATTCGGCGAATCGTACTACACGCGGATTGATGCCCCGGCGACACCGGCTCAAAAATCGAGCTTAAAGAAACTATCGCCAAGCGCAGTGATCGCGACGACGTTAGCCGGGGAATCGATCACTGCAAAACTCACGCAGGCCCCTGGAAACGGGGCGTCCATTGGTGGGCTGAAGGTGACTGCAGAAAGCGGTTGGTTCGCCGCACGTCCTTCGGGAACCGAAAACATCTACAAGTTATATGCGGAGAGTTTACGCAGTGAAACGCATTTGAGGGAAATTGTCGCCCAGGCGCAGGAGATCATTCTAAAGTCGCTCTAGCAGGGTTCTGGAAAAGGCAGGGATCCCTGTCCCACTTGCTTAAATCAAGATTCGATTTCGCAGAGTTGATCTTTCGGCACCGTTTGGCGCATGGGGAAGAACACGAATTTGCCCGCCACTGCTGCTGCACCGATTGACCCTACTGCCATCCAGAACGCCGCCCCATACCCGAAATGATTGGCCACTGTTCCAGCCGTAAATGAGCTGACGCCGACAAATAAATCGTAGAAGGCGCTTAGCACACTGACCACCGATCCTCTTTCATGAGCAGGCGTCTCGCGCAATACCTTCGATGCCACCGCCGACCACGGGAACGAAAATCCTAATCCCAAAATGCCCGTCGCAACAATCGCCACCACCGGACCAGGCCCTTGGGCGATCAGTGCTAACCCAATGGCCATTGCAATCAGTCCGCCAAAATAGGTGTAAGCCGGCGCAATGCGATCTGGCAATCCACCAAAGAAAAAGCGGCTGAATAGAATCACGCAAGCATATGCTGAAAATGCGGCAGGACCGGAGTTTCCGTAATGCGAAAGATGCAGGATCAGGAAGCCCGCAATTACAGGGTAGTGCACGTTTACAAAACCAACGGCGATTCCTGGAAAAATCAGTGCCGATGGAATCAGCCGTCCTGTTCGCTTTGGATGCGGATGATAGTCTTCCTGAACGAAATAAAGAATGAAAGCCGCCACCAGTGCCGTTACCACTTGGAGCAATGCGGCGCGTTCAAAAGTACCCAGCCAATGGCCCACAACAGGGCCTGCGGATATGCCGCCCCAAATGCCGCTGCTGAGATAGCCCAAGGCCTGACCACTGCGTTCAATGCCGCCTTCTTCCACCACCCAGGCCGCCGCCCCGGTATACAGACAGGCTTCACCGAACCCTTGCAGAATGCGCCCCAGATAAGCGCCACCAATTCCTAAGGGCAACAAATAAGCGATGCCCGCCGCGCCGCAACTGACCAAGCCCGCAAGAAATGCCACTTTTCGACCTTTTTGATCGGCTAGTGGACCAGAAAAAAAGCGACTAAACAGAGCCACAAAGGAGAATGATCCCAGTACGAAGCCCACCGTTTGGTCGGTGCCGCCAAGGTCGTGACGAATATGCGGAGCCAAGCCGGGAAGTACAGCCCCCATGCCTAGAAATCCCAGAAACGTCGCACCAATCAAAGACCAGAAACGCGCGCTGAAAGTATGCGCAGTTAACCCCATTTGCTTCTATTATACTTTGCTTCGGGCACTTTCCAGCTTTCTTTCTAAATCAGGAATGTAATCCTCAGCCTCTTCACGATTCATTTCATCCAACCCGTTCTGGTAATGCGTGAGGGCAGTTTTGTATTCCCCCAGCTTCATGTATACGTCGCCCAAGTTGCCTTGTAACAGCGCCCAGTCAAAAGGAAACTCCTCTTCTGTATGAACGGAGAGCGCCTCCTCATAACTGGCAATCCCATTATGAAGATTGGCATGGGTGCCGTCATCGGCCAACGCGGCCCAGGCTGATCCTAAATTCTTTTGCGTTTGAGCCCAGGCATCGGGCACCTCTTCTTTCGTACGAACCTCTAAAGCAAGTTCGCAACATTCAATCGCTTTCTTCAGATGCAGCTCTGGTTCGGGGGTGACTATATTCGTATGAATGATTGCCAGATGATTCAGAATCTCTGCCCACTCGAATGGATATTCGTCCTGCGTGCGCACTGTCAGAGCCTTCTCAAAAGCTTCCTGTGCCAATGGCAAATACGTCACCGGTTCTTCATGCGACATTTCCAAATACGCGCCGCCCAATGCTTGTGTTGCCACTCCATATTCTTCCGCTGATTCTTCGGCGTTGAAAACCGTCAACGACTTTTCCATACAGGAAATTGCTTTCAAACAGTTTTCCTCTGGTGGCACGGAGGGCAAGTCCAAGTAGGCTGCGCCAAGGTTGAATTGGACGGTGGCCCATTGTTCGGGGAACTCTTCCTGGTCGTAACGAAGCAGTTCCTCTTGATAGTGCGTAACGGCCGCCTGGGGCTCATTCATCTCTTTGTCTTTGTCCTCTGTATCGAAAGTCATTCTTTTCGATTATCGCGTGGTTTACACTGGTAGTTCTTAATGAGTCCCAGAAAACCGATTCAATACAAAGACGCAGGCGTAAACATTGACGAAGCCGACCGAGCCGTTGGTTTCATTCGCGCCCACGCCCGCAAAACATTTACCAAAGCCGTGATGACCGATATTGGCAGTTTCGGCGCGGGCTTTTCCCTGGCCGGGTGGAAGAAGCCGATCCTCATCAGTTCTGCTGATGGCGTGGGCACCAAACTCAAAGTAGCCATTGAAACAGGACGTCACAATACCATTGGCGAAGATCTGGTGAATCATTGCGTCAATGATATTGCCGTGCAAGGGGCGACCCCATTATTTTTCCTTGATTACTTCGCCGTCGGCAAATTGAATGCCGATGTTGCAGGGGCTGTGGTGGAAGGCATTGCCCGCGGTTGCAAGGCCAACGGCTGCGCGCTCATTGGTGGCGAAACTGCTGAAATGCCCGGTCTGTATAAAGACGGTGAGTACGATCTGGCTGGGTTCATTGTGGGTGCGGTGGAAAGCAAAGCTATGCTGTCTGGTAAGGCTGTGCGCGATGGCGATGTGCTGATTGGCCTGCCTTCCAACGGCTTGCATACCAATGGATATTCGCTGGCCCGTAAGCTTTTTTTTGAAGTGGCCGGATATAAGCCGAACACTCTAATTCCTGAACTTGGCAGCACGGTTGCCGATGAGCTGCTGAAAGTTCACCGCAGTTACTTGAAAGCCATTCGCACCTTGACCAACGCAAAACTACTCAAAGGTGCCGCACACATAACAGGCGGTGGCATTACAGACAACACGCCGCGCATGCTGCCCAAAGGATTGTCAGCGCGCATTGATTTGGCTTCCTGGCAAATTCCACCTGTATTTCAATTGATGCGAAAATTAGGATCAGTGCCCGATGACGATTATCGGCGCACGTTCAATTTAGGGGTGGGCATGATATTGGCCGTAAGCAAACAGCATGCGGCCAAAGCATCAGCGGCACTTAAGAAAATTCGTGAGCCGCACTTTGTAATTGGTGAAGTTGTAAAGACCAAGCGTGGCAGTGCTCACCGGGTTATCTACACATGAAGCGGTTGGGAGTTCTGCTTTCGGGCCGTGGCTCCAATTTCGAGGCTATCGCCAAAAACATTCGTGCCGGTGTGCTGGAAGCAGAAATCGCCGTTGTCATTTCCAATCGACCCGATGCCCCTGGGTTAGAAATCGCCCGTCAACTTGGACTGAAAGCAGTGGCCCTTTCCTCAAAAGGAGTTGGTCGCGAAGAGTTCGATCAACAAGTGGCCGCAATTCTGGATGAACATCAAGTGGATCTGGTGGTGCTTGCTGGATATATGCGGCTGCTGAGCGGGGCGTTTGTACGTCGCTATCCTTTGCGCATCGTCAACATTCACCCATCCCTGCTGCCCGCTTTTCCAGGGCTTGATGCTCAGCATCAGGCGTTCGATTACGGCGTGAAAGTGGCTGGATGCACCGCCCATTTCGTGGATGAACATCTGGATTCGGGTCCGATCATTCTGCAATCGGCGGTCCCTGTATTGGAAGCCGACACAGCAGAATCACTCTCGGCGCGCATCCTTGCTGAAGAGCATCGCATCTACACCGAAGCGATTCGATTGGTATTATCCGGCCGCTGGAACCTTGAGGGTCGGCGCGTCGTAATGCAAACCGATGTAAACTAAGGGCTAGCCGGATCCGCACAAAACGGCCTTATATTTAACAATTGGAGACCACCTTCATGTCCGTAGCAAAAGTAACCGAAATTATCGCTTCCTCCGAAAAGAGCTTTGAAGATGCCGTTAATGTAGGTGTCAAAAGAGCCTGCAAGACACTCAAAAACGTGACTAGTGCTTGGGTGCAAGATCAGTCCGTTAGCATCAGCAAAGGAAAAGTCACTGAATACAGGGTGAACTTGAAAATCACTTTTGTATTGAATGACTAGGATTGTTCTGAGTGAGGGTGGCGGGCCATGCGTGTTTGACCCAGTTCAGGGCCGCGCGAAACCATCCACCCACCTCTCAAAGCAGTCTTTTGTAGGGACTACTTCATTAAACTTTACCCGCAAACAGGATCGATGACCATCCCCGCAATAGACGGATTGTTAAAGGTCCGTTGAGGGTACACAACGAACGCAAATGAGGGTATTCCCTCGTTTGCTCTCTTACTATGCAAAGCATGCAATCTTCCACCGCATCCCGTGTCCGCTGGTATATCCTATCGCTAATTTTCCTGGCGACCACCATCAATTACCTTGACCGCATCATGTTCGGCTTCCTCATGCCGAAGATCCGCGAGAGCATGGCGGTGGACGATGTGATGTACGGTCGGCTGACTGCGGCATTCGAGCTCGCTTACACCATTGGCTTTCTGGCAATGGGAAAATTCATTGACCGCTACGGCACCAAACTGGGCTACGCAGTGGCCACTCTGTGGTGGTCACTGGCATCTATTTTTCACGCCTTCGCCCGCGTGCCAATGGATTTAGGAATCGGACGATTCCTGTTAGGACTCGGCGAAGCAGGAAACTTTCCCGCAGCCATAAAAGGGGTTGCCGAATGGTTCCCCAAAAAAGATCGCGCTTTTGCCACTGGCATCTTCAATGCTGGAACCAACGTGGCTTCTATGGTGGGGCCGCCGGTGTTTGCGGCAATGATTTTTTACGTCGATTGGCGCGCCTGCTTCTGGATTACTGGCTGCTTAGGATTTGTGTGGCTGGGGTTGTGGTGGTGGCTCTACAAATCGCCAGAAATGCACCCTGGTGTGAACGCGGAAGAGTTGGCCTACATCAAAAGTGATGCAGAAGATACTTCGGCCAAGATGGGTTGGCTGGCAGTTTTCAAGTATCGTGAAACATGGGGATTCGCATTCGGAAAACTACTTACAGATCCCGTATGGCGCTTCTACAGTTACTGGTTGCCACTCTATCTATACGACGTTCGCAAGTTCGATATGAAGCAGGTCGGCTGGGTGCTGCCGCTCATTTATCTGATGGCCGATATTGGCAGCGTGGGCGGTGGATGGCTTTCCGGATATTTCATCCGCAAGGGTTGGCCAGTGGGTAAATCGCGAAAGATGACCATGGGAATTTGCGCGGCGTTTATGCCAGTAGCGGTGACGGCGGTGCTGGTTGAAAATCCGATCATTGCCATTGGTCTGATGAGCCTGGCCACGGCCGCCCATCAAGGCTGGTCGGCCAATCTTTATACCACTGCTTCCGATGTGTTTCCTAAAAAAGCTGTCGCTTCTGTAATCGGGATCGGCGGAGCTGCTGGCGGCGCTGGATCTTTCCTGCTGGCAACTTTGATCCCCGGCATGGTCATCCAAAAGTTTGGCTACACGCCAGTATTCCTCACCTATGGTGCCTTTCATTTGACAGCACTTTTGTTGGTGCATTTGTTTATGAAAGATCTTGACCCTATTCAAGAAGGTTGAGGGAACCGGTAGCCTCACCTGTGGGTAGACTCCCTACATTGATACTGAACCGGTTAGGTACAGTACCCAGCCTTTTCCTATAAGACATTTACCTTAAGAATCCGTAAGACT
>JAYWBH010000821.1:0-8768 GCA_043781815.1 Bryobacterales bacterium
GTCGGTCTGTGGCAACTCAATATCCGCATTCCCGACAAGGTTCTTCCCGGACCAACGGTGCAAGTCGCTGTGATTGTGAACAACATCCCCAGCACTCAAAGCTCCAATGGGCAAGTGATTGTCACTACTATTTCGGTGAAACAGTAGTCGCTGAAACCGTGACGTTTGCCGACTCTTCAAGAGTAAAAGTCAGTTGATTGTTAGGGCCGGGTCCAGGTGTCCATCGCACCAGAATCCGGCCCTTTTCATTTGTCACCACACTGGGTAACTCTTCCTTAGCAGTCTTCACCAAAATCGTTCTGCCAGGATAGGGCACGCCATTTCCATCGGTCAGTTGAACAGCCAGCGGCTCGGCTAACTCCACTCCGTCTATCCCTATTTGTTTATCGCCGCTCTCGATTTTCAACAGTAAATCTGCGATCCTTTCCAAAATTTGCACCTTAGCAATACTTGGCCGGAACACCGGTTGCAACAAGCCCTCGGCCACAGTTGCGGTAATTTGATCCACCCCAGCGCTGTTGCCTTGCATTTCAAAATCCACTCGCCTTGATCCTGCCGGAATCACTACTTTTTCTGGCAAGCCCACCAGACCCGATCCGCTGACTAAACCCACATCTAAATCTGACGACTGCGGCACATCAATGTACAAAGATGCCGTCATTCGCTTGTTCAAAGGAACCCCGGCGTAAGGATCAAAGGACAGGCGCAGATTCCTGCTCAGTGATGTGACGGCCTGCGCCCGTCCTTCCGTAAATCGATCAAACGCCGGCTCAAATTGGGATCGCAAAGTCTCCAATTGCTGAACTGCATTCGAATCTGCTGCGGCGCCCGCTTTTACGATCAGCACAAAAGCAAAACGGAACTGCCTTTGCGACACCGTATGATCCGGCTTCAACGGTCCTTCCACCCCAATAATTTCCTCTACCTTCACTTCGCGGCGATTGCCGCTGAATCGAACCCCAACTCTGGGATCCGTTCCAATCAGCGGGATGTCCGGCTTCTCAACCAAAAATGTTGGAGCAACCTGTTCAGGCGGACGCAATCCCATCAGGTATTGATCCAACGACGAATATCCTTGCACCGTAGCTGTGGTTGCGAATCTTGGGGACACGCCTTCCCCAAAGTCGGCAATGCGGTTTCCCTCCAGCAGCGAAGCCTCAGAATTAAAGAAGAAATTCCAGTGGAACAGGCTGCGTCCCAACATGGGCCGTAACGTTGCATTTGCCGAATCCCGAACGCTGGTGTATGCCAAAAACAAGTGCCCTGCTTCATGTCCCAGCACCGTAAGCGATGTGTCTCCTGAAGCGAAGCGCGCTGGCACCAGGGAGTTCGGATTAACAGGGTATTGGTCCAAAGTCCCCATATGCAGTACCGCTTTCAGTTTGTCTTTCGATCCAAACAGCGCGCCGGAATCTCCAGTTCGCGGGGCCCCGTTCCCTATGGAAACGTCGCGTACGGGATTGGCAAACGCCAGCACACCCACTCCTGGCGATACGCTGATGTTGTTGAAGAACACCAGGTAATCGTAGGCGTCTTCATGATTTTGGTAAAACTGTTGGGCAGCTACTTGCAAGTCTAGCTCTTCCAGGTTTCCAAACCGCTCGGCCACTGCTGAAGCGTACTGCTGCTCTGACCCTACGGCGAACGTCACCAAAGAAGGCACACTATCCAAACCCCCTGGCGCTATGCCAACCACCGCGCTGGAACTTGTAATGCCCAGCCAGGTCATCTCAATCCGTCCGCTGGCCCACAACATAACTTCAAAGGTTTGTCGTGGACCCAACCCCGTGTCGGTATATACGGCAACATCCACCCAGGAGAAAATAATCCTGTCTGCAAGTCGCGTTACCTTTACTGAGCCGGGTGACTTAGAGGGATCAAGATCGGTGAATAGCGGAGAGATCCTTGGTGGCCCAGCTAGCAACCTGCCTAAGGACCTGGCTCGGGACGATGAATCGGCCTCCGTGAACGTCAAGTTGCCATCGGAATTCACAAATACTTTGTTGTAGCTCTGTCCAAAAAATGGGAAAGGGAAGGGAAGTGGCACACTGCGCGAATCATCATCGCCTAACGAGTCTAAGTTTTCCCCCGCCGTACCCGCCAGTGCCGCCTCATCGGAAAAGGGATCAGAGATTCTAAACCGGTAGGAGCTTGCTTCGGCATTGACGGCGTCGAAAATGACTTTACGGCGGGAAAGATTGAACGGATTTCTGCGGGAAACAACTCCGCCAGAATCTTCCAGTACAGCGATATTCCCCACGTCGCGAGCATTAGAACGCGCCGCACCCAAGGCCAGTTTGCGCGGGGAACCGGCACGCCTTGCCGCTTTGGCGCTTAGATCTTTCTCTTCAAGAAATTTCCAGGGATGGTAATCGCAAGTTGCCGGTTCCGTCCGACTCCACAACAAGCATGTTAAAGCGGCAAGAATCGTAAGCGGGCGAGGAGTGAACAAAAATCGCATCCTGTTCGTATTGTAAAATACCTAAGTCATTGGAGAATCACAAAACACATGCCATTCTGCACTTCCTGCGGTAACAAATTAGCTGATGAGGCTCGCTTTTGCCCAGCCTGCGGCAATTCTTTCGGCGCAGGTCCTCAAAATCCAACACCACCAGCGCAACAAGTACCTGCCCTTGACTATGCAATTCAGGGCGACAACTTGCAAGTTGTTCGCATCCGCCTAAAGGCCGGTCAGGAAGTGTATGCCGAAGCTGGGAAAATGGTTTATAAGACGGCCAACGTGGATTGGGAAACTCGTATGAGTGGCAATTCCATTAGTGAAAAGCTGCTTGGAGCGCTACGCCGAACCGTCACGGGTGAAAGTCTGTTCCTTACCTATTTCCGAGCCCAGACCGACGGCGAAGTAGGCTTTGCAGGCAGTTACCCTGGTCGCATTCAGCCATTCAATTTGGCCCCTGGGCAAAGCATCTTAGTGCAGCGCGATGGCTTTTTGTGCGCCCAGCCCACCGTTCAGTTAACCGTTGCTCTGGTTAAAAAACTAGGTGCCGGATTTTTCGGTGGTGAAGGTTTCATCCTGGAAAAACTCACCGGTCCAGGTACGGTATTCGTTCACGGCGGTGGCGATTTTGTGGAGTTCAATCTGAAGCCCGGTGAGATGATTCAGGTCGATACAGGCTGCGTTGTCGCCTTCGACGAATCGGTGAATTACGACATCCAATTGGTAGGCGGAATCAAGACGGCGATATTCGGTGGAGAAGGATTGTTTTTGGCAACTTTAACCGGGCCGGGTCGGGTGATTGTGCAGAGTTTGACACTGGAAAAACTGCGTCGGGAATTGGCTCCATCCAAGCGCGGTGGCGATGAACACAGCCCGTTGGGTGGCCTTGGACGTATTTTTAATAGCGAGGATTAGGCCGCATAGTACCAAGGTCTGTAAGGTAGTAGGGTTCCGACTAAGTGTTTTTCTTAGAAAACACCTAAACTTCGGCTTTCCGTTGGCCGATAAATACATCAGGACCTGAATCCTATGATTCCACTCAGTAGCCAGACCCCTAATTCTTTGAACGAACTGAAATCTTTATTTCTGGCCAGTCTCAATCACGAGATTCGGACCCCGCTGAACGGTATTCTTGGATTGACCGATTTGCTGTTAGAGGCCGACCTCAAAGGGGACCAGATTGAGTACGCGCAGTCGCTGAAAGTTTGTGCGGAAAGCCTTTTCAATGTCCTCAATGCGACGCTTGAATACTCGGCACTTTCCGCTGGGAATGCTGCTTTGGAAGAGGCCGAATTCCACATTGAGGAGCTGCTGCGGTCGGCCATCGATGAATATTCTGCCCAAACCCTTGCTAAAAATCTGACGATCACCTTTCAGTGCGATGAATCGGTTCCAGAAACCGCCATCGGCGATGCGGTGCGCATCCGCCAGGTTTTTTGTCATCTGTTGAGCAACGGGATCAAGTTTACACATGCCGGCAAAGTGGAAATCTTTGTCAGCAGGGCGCCCGCCGAAACCCCTGACCAGTTTCGGTTAAAGGTGCAAATCAGAGATTCGGGAATCGGGATTGCACAGGATAGGCAGAAAGTGGTTTTTGAAGCGTTCCATCAACTGGAAACTGGCTTGGCACGGGAATTCTCAGGTTTAGGGTTGGGCTTGGCGCTCACTCAAAAAATCATCCAGTTATTGGATGGGTCCCTGTCCATCGAAAGCAGCCCGGGCTTTGGTAGTACCTTCGGCTTTGAAGTACCGGTTCATTTCGGATGCATGAAAGAAGCCATCCGGGAAGAGGCTCCGTTGGCGGCAGCGGCTGCTGCTGGAGCAGGTGGAAGTTACCATTTTCCTTCAGTACTCGTAGTAGAAGATAACCAGGTAGCGCAGAGAATTGTCAGCAAAACCTTGACCAAACGGAACTACCGGGTGGTGTCTGCACTCAGTGGAGCGGATGCCATAGATCGGGTGAATTCCGGACCTTTTGATCTAATTTTGATGGACTTACAGATGCCGGGAATGGATGGGATTGAAGCTGCATTGCGCATTGGCAAGCTGGATAACGGCAAGCAGACCCCGGTGGTAGCATTCACGGCAAACTCAACTTCAGAGTATCGGGAAATGTGTAAACAGGCCGGTTTCAAAGGATTTTTGGCGAAACCGGTGAACGTTGCCGATTTGGTGGCGACTGTCGAAAACTTCTGCGGAACGGCAGTCAGAGCTGGATCTTAGTACAACATCTCAATTTTCGTTTAGGACTACTGGGACTTTGGGTCCATAGGGATTAGAGGGTTTACGTAATACTCTTCTAAGTATCAACCTTATGAAAAACCCAACCATCACCTTTCCCAACACCTGCTCCGTGATTCTTTGGCTGTAAGTTCTTATTACTTGGGCCTGGCAGCCATCCAATACCCTGGACGACTGCGCGCAATCAGCTCTGGATGATCACGAATGGCAACCTTGATTTCATGATAGCCACCATCCATCTTGACGTTTTCGCTAGGTGCATAGGACAGCATATATTGGCTGTGTAGCTCTTCGCCGATTTCGGCAATCACCCTTTCTAAATCGCGCTGATTGAGAAAAGATCGCTCTTTGCCTCCAGTGAATTTCGTAAACACCTCCAGCGGATTGTCGATGAAAATGTACTTCACTTGCTTGAAAATCTCGGCAAAAACCGGCAAAACGTTGCCTTGCGGGCTATAATTGACCGCATTTTGAGGCGTCATTGCGGCCCCTGGAGGCAAGTGCTGAGCTCCTAACGGGATAGGGCTATCGCGGGGCGGCGGTGCCTTCGCCAGCAGTTTTCCAATTAACCGGTTGATGTTCACCGAGTACACGCTGATGTTCTGAAACTGCAGCGCATACAGAGCCTCCCGCACCGGTGCCTCGCTCGATTTATCCTGTGTCTCGCTGATCAGCAAAATCACTCGACGATTCCCGCTGGGACGGGTCTTCAGCATATCTGCTGCTTTGACCACCGAATCCACCATGCGGCTGGTGGAACCTCCGGGGGTGATCTTATTTAGCGCTGCTTGAATTTTCTCACCGCTGTGCGTGAAATCCTCCATCACACGGACCCGGCCATCAAACGCGATCAGGGCCGCTTCTCCGGAATCGCCCATTACTAGCGCTTCCAGCAGTGGTCCCATTTTCTTGATCTTGTCCAGAACTGGCTCAACCGCACTGTTCGATTGCACACAAACCACAATGGAAATGGGCATAACCTGCTGGTCAACCCGAATGCTTTGTTCTTTGCCGTTATCGAACAGCATGAACTGATGCGGTTTCAAATCGTTGACGCCCAGTCCATCTTTGAACGTGACGGTGGTTGGGGCAATGACATTCTTCACTTCGCCGACAAAGCTTGGAATTGTCGATTCCTGCCCTTGGAGGTTAGCGAAAGCGGAAAGTAGTAGAAAAGTGGACAAAACGATTCGCATGATAGTTACCATTATGGACGTTACGACGGTGGTTGCAGTTTCCCCGGATTCTCATGAGACGTGTTTCCATTGATCAAATCCAAAATGTGTGGCACCAGCTTCAAAATAGCATCCAGCGATTCCACTGCACCCTTCGGGCTCCCCGGGAGCGCCGCCAGGAAACAACGCCCTCTGGTACCCCCCGTGGAACGGCTTAGGACGGCCAAGGGCGTCTTCTTCAACCCTTCGCTACGCATCAGTTCCCCCAGCCCCGGCATTTCCTTGTCCAGCACCTGACGCAGCGCTTCTGGTGTGACGTCTCGTTCGGTCACTCCGGTTCCCCCTGTAGAAATGATCGCTCGGACTAAATTTCCATCAGCGATCTCTTTTATTTTCTCTGCTATCAGGTGGATTTCATCAGGAATCACTTCAGTGATCAAGACAGTGAACCCGGCCTGTTCCAATCGAGCTTTGACGGCGGGTCCAGATTCGTCCTTGCGCATTTTTAGGAATCCGGAATCGCTGATGGTGAGCACTGCCGCGGTCATTTGGCCTCCCGTTTGTAATGGCCACTTTTCCCACCAGTCTTTTCCACTAAGCGGACGCCGGTAATTTCAATGGATTTGTCCAACGCCTTGGTCATGTCATACACCGTCAATGCGGCGATAGATGCCGCAGTTAAAGCTTCCATTTCGACGCCGGTGGGGCCCGTTGTTCGCGCTTCGGCAATAATAGAAATTCCATTCAATGTTACTTGCAATTGAATGTCAACAAACGACAAAGCCAAGGGGTGGCACATTGGAATCAGCTCGCTGGTACGCTTTGCAGCGAGGATGCCCGCGATGCGCGCTACCTCCAGAGGATCACCTTTAGGATTATTTGGTAAGGCATTGATAACATATTCACTTAGCGCTACGAATGCTTCGGCTTTGGCCGTTCTGAGGGTATTCGTTTTATCAGAAACGTCCACCATGCGAGCTTGGCCCGCTTCATCGAAATGAGAGAGTTTATCGTTCATTGAAGAAGTACCTGAATGTAATCCGCCGCCTGCCAGGATTCCCGATTTGGGTCGGCGATGAGGAAGCAGTTAGCCCGGGCCTGCGCCGCCACATCGCCTGATCCCTGCCACGCTACAGGTGTAACGTTTGCCCTTGCTGAACTTAGAACTGCTGGAAGAAAGCGGGTGAGTCCTGTTCTATGGCGGAACGGGACAGTGAGTTTGGCCTCAACAATTGGTAAGTGACTGTAATTTTGTCCCGCTAATAATTCGATTGCCGGGCGCGCGAAAAGTTCAAAAGTGAGCATGGTGGATGCCGGGTTGCCGGGCAGTCCAAAGAAGAATTTGTCGCGCACTCTTCCAAAGACCAGCGGTTTGCCGGGCTGAATCAGCACGCCATCAAAGAAGAATTCAGCACCCAAAGCGGCCAGCACCGGCTCCACAAAATCGTACTTGCCAGCCGATACGCCGCCTGAAAGCAGGACTAAATCGTAAGCCAAAGCTTGTTCAATCAAGGCTCGCGTCTGTTCTAAATTGTCCTTGGCGACGGGAAGAATGTGGGGCGTACCGCCTGATCGTAAGACTTGGGCGGCGATGGAATAGGAATTAGAATTGCGGATTTGATGGGGTTCCGGTTGCGATCCGACAGGCACAATTTCGTCCCCTGTGGCGAGGATAGCAACTTTGGGTTTCCGGAAAACCTGAACATTTTCTTGGCCAATGGTTGCCAGCACTGCAATCGAGGAATAGTTCAGGCGGATCCCTGCGGACAGAACTTCGGCTCCAGATCTCGACTCACAGCCTTTGTAATTGATGAACTCGCCGGGGCAGGGAGGGCGGGTTGTACGCAGCATACCGGCATCGAACTCGGCGTGCTCCACCATGACGATTTGGTCAGCACCGGCTGGTACAGGGGCTCCGGTCATGATTTCAACTGCTTGGCCGGGTCCTACTTCGCCTGGAAAAACTCGGCCTGCCTGTACTTCACCTACAACGCGAAGTTCTCCGGGTAAATCCACGGATCGAATGGCAAAACCGTCTCTTACGGAGCGATCAAAGGGTGGGTAATCCCGGTCAGCGGTGGCAGGTATAGCCAGGACTCGTCCGCTGGCATCGGTAAGTGGGATGAACTCGATTTCAGGGGTTGAGCGGTGGGCAAGGAGAGTGTCAATCACCAGCTTGCGCGCCGTAGGAAATTCAAGAATAGCCACGTTGCGATTGTAGCGTGTGTTGGGGAGTTTTGGGCCCAATGCCACTTAGTTTTCCCGCAATTGTGTTATCAGCGTGCATCGGCGGCCCAGATTAATGGCCGCTGATAAACGCCGATGCACGCTGATAACAACAATCCAGGCCAGGGAGCTACAGAGTATCCCAACCTGCCCTACATGTTATTCCACGGTACCCCAGCGCAATTCTGGTCCCAGCTTCTCGCTTGAAAATACCAACTGGTTACCTTCCTTGCCTTGCAATGTGATCGCGTTGTCCCGAAAGCGGCCTTCGGCGCCGGTTACCGGAACCCAACGCTGGTTCAGCTTGTCCAGTTTAAAGATGCCGCTGAACAACGCATCGGATAGACCCACGTAGAGCGAGCCTGAATCCAGAAAGGCCGCTGCATTGACATCCTTTGTGAAGCCCTTTGGCTTTCCATCCTCTCCCTGGAATGGCAGCGGTTTGACGGTCCACTCACTAATTTGTCCGGCGGAGTCTACTTCCACCCAGAGATTGGAGTGTCCAAAGAAGACACCGAGGGTGCTGCGATTGGATTGCATCAGCACTTCGCCGCCTCCACTGTTTGAGGCTGCTGGGGGCCAGTCAGCCTTGAATCTGGAACGCGGTAGAATCGCCTTGACGAGTTTGCCTTCGGCGGAATAGTGTCTGAGTATGGGATAGTCTTTAC
>JAYWBH010000822.1:0-24093 GCA_043781815.1 Bryobacterales bacterium
TGCACGTCCGGTTCGACGAGGGGAGGGGCACTTTGGTCCCCTCCTACTCTACCGGCCCAGATTAATGGCCGCTGATGGACGCCGATGCACGCTGATAACGCAAGTGGCATTTGGCGATTCCGAGTGCCGCGCGGAAGCACTAGAACCAAAGTACTAGAGCATGATAAGGTTCTCTCGGGAAACATTTTATATTGGAAATAAAACAAGCATGCTAAAATCAAACCGGAGTGGGGCGTTGAAAGGATAGGTATTCGTTGGCCTCTAAATTGATCCTATACCAATACGTCTGGAATCCGGCTCGATAGTTGCATTGGTGTGCATGCTCCGATGTCCTTAACGGGGCATCATTGGAGAAGCCTTAAAATGCCCGGAGGGTTCCCCCCTTTGTTTTAACAAATGGGGTCAAAAGACGGGGGCTGATGTTGTTCTTTCAGCCTCCACTCCCAATCAATTGAAAAACAACAAGTTTTCTGAATGAACATCCTCTTTATTGGCGATATTTTTGCCAGCGCTGGCCGCAATATTGTTGCAGAGAATATACAGCGCATCATCACGGAAGAAAAAATCAGTTTGGCGATTGCCAATGTTGAGAATTCGGCGGGTGGATTCGGTGTCACCCCGTCCATTGCCGAAGAGATGCTTTCGTTGGGTCTGGATGTATTGACTACGGGCAATCACGTTTGGGACAAACGAGAGTTGTTCGATTACCTTCCGCGGCAACCCCGTTTATTGCGACCAGCCAACTATAGTGTGGACCTGCCGGGAACCGGTGTTTGGGTTGGGAAAGCCCGCAATGGTGTGGAATGCGCAGTAATTAATATGCAGGGTAGAAGCTACATGGCGTCTACCGACGACCCGTTCCGCAAGATGAATGGGATTTTGGAAGCCTTACCAGAAACTGTCAAAGTGCGCTTCGTGGATTTCCATGCGGAACTAACCAGTGAAAAAATGGCTATGGGTTGGCATTTAGATGGCAGGGTTTCGGCCATGGTGGGTACACACACTCACATTCCAACGGCGGATGAACGGATCCTGGCTGGGGGCACTGCCTACCAGACAGATTGTGGCATGACAGGCCCCTACGATTCAGTGATTGGAGTGGAGAAAGATCTGATTCTACGCCGGTTTCTGACGGCGTTGCCAGTGCGTATGGAAGCAGCCAAAGGCGGAGTGGAATTGCATGCGTCGATCGTCAAAGTAGATGTAGAAACGGGCAAAGCGATTTCCATTAAACGCTATGAAATTAAAGACAAGAAAAGATAATTTTCGCCTGCCTAGTGAAGTTTAATTAACGAACTCCCGATAACTAGCTTAAGATGCTAGCTGAAGTCAGGAGAGTGGCCAAACCCCCCATGTCTGCTTTGGCCTCCGTATGGGGGCTGGCCACAGGATTACTTGTCCTGCTCGGTTTTGGAACATCGGTCTATCTACTTCAATCCATTAACAATCTACAACTTGAAAATCGCAAAGAGATTCAGCGTTTAGGGCAAGCGGAAAAGCTTGAATCTCAAATTGTGGAATGGTTATCGGACGGCCCCACGGCAACCCATCGTTCGAAGTCTGGAATGGCCGACGCGGCGCAACAGCTTTCGTTGAACGAAGTGGCCCATCCCACGGCGATTGGTTCTCAGCAAAGATCTGAATCTATCCGTATCATCCAGAATTCGGCACGTTTGCTGTTGGCTTTGGACAGTCGGCTAGGCAAGAAGCTGGAACCAGAGCAACTGGAAGTTTTAACGCAGCAGTGGCACAAGGCATTGGAAGAATTGCAGGCTGGACTGCAATCTTTTGTTCATATCACAGCGTTGAATCTGCAAGGATCGACGGATACGCTTTCTATCTTTTGGGGAGCACTCGCCTTGATCATGGGACTGTGTTCCATGTTGGCAACCAACATTGTAATCTACGTGCACTTGTTGCGACGCTCCAATGCCAAGATGTTCCGGCACGAAGTGCAGTTGCAGGAAAGCGAGGAACGGTATCGCAAAATTGTTGAATTTTCACCGGATGGAATCATCATTGAATCGCAAGGCTTGGTGCGGTTTACCAATCAAGCGGCGGCAAGTTTGTTGGGTGTGGACGACAAAGAATTATTGCCCGGTTTGCATCTGTTTGAATTTTTTCACCCGGACGACCGGGAGCAGTTCGAACATCTTTGCAAATCATTAGAATCAGGCAAGCAGATCGTACAAAGCTCGCCGATGCTAATTCGCGTAGCATTGTCCAACGGCAGGGAGGTTCATATTGACGTGAAGGCGTTGACTGTTCAATATGAAAGCCAGCCGGCGGTTCAAATTCTGATTCACGACATCACTGAGAAAAAACAGGCTGAAGACGTAATTCGGGCCAGTGAAAGCAAGTATCGCGAGTTGTTTGAGAATGTGTTGGAAGGCGTGTATCAGATGACGTCCGAAGGGCGGATCACAGCGGCAAATCCGGCATTGTTGAAAATGCTGGGCTATACTTCTGAGGAATTAGCCGAGCTGGATTTCTACCATGATTTTTATGTCGACCCAGTAGACAAGCAACGGTTAGTGGAGGGAATTGAAGACGATGGGGAACTGCGCGGTCTGGAAATATCCTTGCGCCGCAAAGACGGCAGCGAGATTTCTGTGCTGGATAATTCCCGACCAGTTTGGGACCTGATCACTGGTCAACTCTACTTTGAAGGTACCTTTACGGATATTACGCATCTGAAGGAATCTGAGCGAAATCTGATTCGTCGTACCGAAGAAACTGAAGCGGCTCATCAATTGGCGGATGCTGAAAGAGCGCGGGCGGAAGATGCCCTAAAAATTGCTCAACAAGCTAAATTACAAATCGAAGAGCAAGCTGGCCAGTTGTTGGTGCAGTCTCAGGAATTAACCACTTCCAGGGATACCGCTTTAGAAGCTTCACGCCTGAAATCTGAATTTTTGGCGAACGTCAGCCACGAAATCAGAACGCCGATGAATGGAATCATCGGCATGACGGGACTGTTGCTCGATTCCGCTCTTACGTCAGAACAAAGGGAGTTTGGGGAAACGGTACGACGATCCGCCGATTGCTTACTGGACATCATCAACGACATTCTGGACTTCTCTAAAATCGAAGCCGGGAAGCTGGATCTTGAATACATTCCCTTTGACTTACGGGCCATTGTTCAAGATGTAATTGAGCTGTTAGCGGAGAGAACGGACGCTAAGGGATTGGAAATTTTGAGTCAAATTCCAAGTGAGATCCCTCAGATTGTGAATGGAGATCCTGGGAGGCTGCGTCAGATATTGTTGAACCTGGTAGGCAATGCGGTCAAGTTCACGATCCAAGGTGAGATTGCCGTTTGTGCCGTGGTCGAAGATAGAAATGGCGAAGATCTTGGCCTGCGCTTCGAGATACGAGATACAGGGGTGGGCGTTTCCCCGGACACAAAGAACAATTTATTCCGCCCGTTTGTACAATCCGATGGTTCCACAACACGCAAGCATGGAGGCACTGGACTTGGCCTGGCAATTTCCCGTCAATTAGTGGAACTGATGGGCGGCGATATTGGGGTGGAGAGCGAATTGGGTCGTGGGTCCACCTTCTGGTTTACGCTGCGCTTTAAGAATATGCCCGCTGCCATGGAATCAGACATACGGCCAGCCAGCCTGACTGGGATCAATGTATTGGTGGTGGACGACAACGCCGCAGTGCGTCGAACATTGCTTCAACAATTGATGGAGGCTGGGGCGCTGGTGCAAGGAATCGCCGAACCGGATTGCGCACTCGATCTGATTCAGAAACTTTCCGCACGCTGCCAACCTGTCGACGTTGTTCTGGTGGACCAGAACATGCCGCAGATGGATGGCATGGAATTTTGCAAGCAAGTGCGGCAGCATCCTGAACTGGATGGAATCAAGCTCGTGTTACTGCTCCCGTTCAGTCAGCGAGGCAACTCTGAGGTATGGGCCCAATGGGGTATTCAAGCGACCCTAGCCAAACCAGTCCGCGAATGGTATTTGATTGAAACCGTTGCAGGCCTTGTGCAATCTACAGATCAGCAACAAACCGACGATCTGTTGCAACTGCATTCGTCCATGCTTAGTCCTGTGCCCAGTGCTGTGTTCAGTGCTAACAAATCCGCTCACCCGACCGAGCTCGACCGACCTGTCGATGATGAAGCGCTGCATGTCTTAGTGGTTGAAGATAATCTGGTGAATCAAAAAGTTGCTACTCGCATCCTGGAGAAATTGGGAATCAAAGTGGAATTGGCGCCAACGGGTCACGAAGCTGTCGAAAAATGCCAACGACATCGCTTCGATATGATCTTAATGGATTGCCAACTGCCCGGAATGAATGGGCTAGAAGCCACCGCACAGATCAGAGCTCAGGAAGCAGATGGACAACATGTGCCGATTGTTGCCATGACCGCCAACGCCATGAAAGGGGACAGGGAGAAATGCCTGGAAGCTGGAATGGATGATTATCTGAGTAAGCCTGTACGATGGGAAGCAATCAAGGCGATGGTTGCAAAGTGGGATCGGAAGACCCACTTGGTTTGTGAAACTACTGGGGATTAGATTCGCTTTAAAAGTCGAAATCCGCTAACCAGCCAACCACAAGTCGCCACCTCCCCCGAGTTTAGCGCTCCTGATCGAACCGGCCAGCGGAAATCTTCAATAGTTGTAACAGTAAATCGCCGCGATTGCTAGCAGAAAATTCGTTTCCCTCAGGCTTTTTTATACCTTATAATCAATAGCTTAGAGACTACCTTCTGTGGTAAAACTGTGGATAAACCATGAACTTGCTAAAATGTAGTGGGACAAATACCCTCACTGGTGACTTTATTACCCTCAAAGGGGGGTTGTTAATCACCCAAACTGAATCTCCTGATGTTAAAACTGAGGCTCAGGGCTCCTATTTGGCGCCAGGATTTATCGATTTGCAGGTGAACGGCTTCGCTGGAGTGGATTATAACTCCGGCTCAACCTCTATGGAAGAAATTTCCCGCTCCATTCAAGCGCAGTTTGCTTGTGGCGTAAGCAGATTCTACCCAACAGTGATTACCGGTGGCCCCGCCGAAATGCTGGCAGCGCTTCGAAATCTAAACCAGGCGATGGAAACTTTGCCGGAAGGCTTTGCCATGGAAGGTTTTCATGTGGAAGGTCCGCACATTTCAGCAGAAGATGGTCCGCGCGGTGCTCACCCCCGCCAATGGGTTCGCCCACCGGACATTGCCGAGTATAAGCGCTGGCAGGATGCCACCAACGGGAAAGTAAAGTTAGTGACACTGTCCCCAGAGTGGCCGGAAGCACCGCACTACATTGAATCGTTAGTAAAGGACGGGGTGGTAATCTCAATCGGACACACAGGTGCAAATCGGGAACAGATTCAAGCGGCAGTTTCCGCTGGTGCCACGCTTTCCACGCATCTTGGCAATGGAGCGCATGCAGTTCTCCCACGCCACCCTAACTATATTTGGGAGCAACTTGCGGAAGACCGTCTATGGGCAGATTTCATTGTCGATGGAATTCACCTTTCCAACAGCTTTTTGAAAACGGCACTGCGGGCTAAAGGCATCGGACGATCCGTGCTGGTAACCGACGCGAGTTCCCCGGCAGGCGCAACCCCGGGCCGATACAGGTTAGGTTCACAAGAAGTAGACCTCACGGCGGATAACAGAGTGGTGCTGGCAGGACAAACCAGACTTGCCGGATCAGCACTTCGGATGAATACAGGCGTTTCGAATTTAATGAAGATGTGCGGTCTTTCACTTAGTGATGCGATCACAATGGCGACCACTAACCCCGCAAAGGTGGGGAAGATTTCGGGAAGGCAAAACGGGCTAGCGGTAGGAGACCGTGCCGACGTGATTGAGTTTACATTGGATCAGGAATCGAAATCGATTCGAATTTTGAACAATTACGTCGACGGTAAACTCGTCTATCAATCTCATTCTTAAACCTTTGCTGGATCGGGCATAGTAGCAATAGTACCGTAGTTTGCGGTAAGCTACGAATATCGTTGCGTTTGTGGCAACTCCAAAAAACTATGTCCACTCCATTGGAGGCAAAATCGCTTATGCTAAGGTCAAAACTCCCCCTTGTCCTTCTGGCGGTCCTTACCGTCTCTCCTGCGTTTACGCAAGGATTTAACACCACTGCTACAAAAGATGATTGGGAAGAAATCAATTTCGCATTTGATTCCGCAACTCTTATAGATGGCTATCCCAGCTTACTCAGGCTTGCTGAACTCTTAGGAAAGAATCCTACTTTCAAGGTCCGCCTGGTCGGCCATACCGATTGGCATGGGTCCAAGAAGTATAACGAGAAGCTGGGAAGTGGTCGTGGTGCCACAGTGAAAACTTTCCTTGAGAAATATGGTGCACGGTCTGCGCAGATCGAACTTCTTTCCATGGGAAATGAGAAACCGAAAGCCGCCGGGAAGGATATTGATTCCGACCTGATGAACCGGCGCGTGGAAATCACAGTGCTGGATGGCACTGGAAAACCCATTTCTGCTGGCGGCATCGGCGACGCGATTCGCGGCCTTGAAGCCAACAAGTCGATGGGCGATACCTGCTGCAATGAAGTGTTAAAGCGCCTGGATAAATTGGATGATATTCTGGCGGCGCTACGTTCCCTGAAGAGTGAGAACGACCAGATGAAGCAGCAGTTGGCTTCGGTTGGCGACGGCGTGAAGAAAGTCGGCGGAGATGTCGACGATCTGAAAAGCAAGATGGCTGCGCACATGGCGGCTGGTCCGGCAGCCGGAAGCATTGCGCCAAATAATGGAGCAGCGCAATTTGGTCCCGTCCCTGGCGGCGCTACTGGTGCCGTTGGTCCCACAGGTCCCAGTGGTGGAAGTGGTAGCGGTGGAACTGGCAACGGAAAGGGTTCCAAGAATGCTTCTGGCAACTACAATTCCGATAGCTTCGGCAGCAAATTTGCGTTGCTTGGTCTGAATGCCGGACCCACCTCCGATGGCAAGCTGACCTTTACAGGCAAGGGCCGTTTCTTCAGCAAATTGAGCGAAAGCACAGCACTGCAATCGGAAGGCGAATATATGTACTTCCGTGATAGAAAAGAAGGCCAGTTCGATTTCGGTTTAGTGAACCGTTACAAGCAAGTTCAAATGGGTCTATTCTCCAGTTTCAAGCACGTCAGCTTCAATCAATTTGAAAATGGCGGAACCCTGGGGCAAGCGTCGCTGACGGCGGATTATGTATTTAGTAAAGGACGCGTGGGTCTTTTTGGAACCAAGGCATTCATGAACAATGCAGTGGTCAATCGGGCAATCCTCAGTCGCAACGTGTTTGAGGAAACGTATCTCAAAGCTGTCGACCAGATTGGTGTGTCAACGGCTATCGCTCTTTATAAAGACATTTACGCTGAGGCGAACCTGGCTTACTTGAAGAGTCGTTTAGGCAACGACCGACCCGGCGGCACCATTCGCCTGGTCAAGCCGTTGAACACGCACATTGCCCTTAGCGTGGAAGGTGGCTTTAACGAAACGAATATCGGAAAGGATTCCAACGGTCGGGTGGCCTTCGGAATTCTCTTTGGCAGTTTTTTGCGACCGAACACTTTCGGTTCACAAACAGGCCCGGTTCCGGTGGATATTCCCCGCATTCGGTATGAAGTGCTGACACGAAAAGTGCGTACGGGTAACGATCCTCCGGTGGCCGATGCCGGTCCAGATCAGAACGGTATCGCCGCAGGTGTAGTGAATTTGGATGGCTCTGGCTCTTATTCTCCAGAAGGAAATCCGATCACTTATCAGTGGCTGCAGATTGCCGGTCCTACGGTGACCATTGCTAACGCGACGTCGGCTAAAGCAAGCTTTACTGCAACCGATTCGCAGGCTTACTCCTTCCGCCTCACAGTGAAAGATAACTTGGGAGGTCAGGGAACGGCTCGGACAACGGTGACCACACGGGCTCCTAATCTGGTTCGGATTCTGCGCTATACGGCGAACCCGTCAACCATCAAATCAGGACAAACTTCCAGTATCCTGTGGCAAGTTGAAAATGCCGACACAGTGGAGATCAGCGGCATCGGTCTGGTTGATAAAACACAGGGTTCATCGCAAGTGAGTCCCAAAGAAACCACAACGTATAAGTTGACGGCGAAGAACAAGAACAGCGAAGCGAATGAAACCATCACCATCACGGTGGATAAACCAGCGGTGAAGATCATCAGCTTCTCGGCATCGCCAGCGAACATTAACCCCGGCGCAGCATCTACTTTGGCATGGCAGACGGAAAATGCTGACACGGTTGAAATCGACGGTATTGGTAAAGTGAATCCCAACGGAACGGCTTCCGTTTCGCCGAAGGAAACTACGACGTATAAAATCACGGCGCGTAACGCGTTTGGTGATGTCAGTGCCACAACCACCGTCCAGGTGAACGGCACGCCGGGTGGACCGGGTATGCAAGGACCACGGATTATCCGGTTCGATGCGAATCCTCAGGAAATCACCACGGATCAAACGTCGGCACTCACCTGGGTAGTTGAGAACGCGGATACGGTGGTTATTACCAGCTTGGGCACAGTGCCTCTGACTGGCTCCCGTCAAGTGAATCCGACGCTGAACACTATCTACACCATTACGGCAACCAACCCTAGTGGACAGGTATCGTCAACAGTTGCCATCAATGTAAGGGCGGCTCCGCCAAAGGCCCCAGTGCTCACCTCATGTTCGGCCAGCCCGGCGGTGATCAATATCGGCGAGGCTGCGCAAATCAGCTTTACGGCAGTGAATGCCACAGTTGTAACCTTCAATGGATTGGGAGTATCCAGTCCCATTACGGTTCGACCAACGGTAGACACTACTTACACTCTGACCGCATATGGAGCTAACCAACTGACTACAGCCACCTGCCAGGTTCTGGTGAAGGTGAATCAACCGGTGATCCCAATTGGACCAACGGCAAACGCTGGCACCACGTTCGACACCATCTCACGGGAAGTTACCTTGGATGGCAGCCAATCGAAGGATCCAGACGGTTTGGCGCTTACGTATCGATGGCGCAATGTAGATCGGACGGCGGCAATTTTAGATCCCACTTCTCCAAAAACCAGGGTTCAGCTTGGCGAGTTATTTGGCCCGTACATTTTTGAGCTGACGGTGACTAATTCCAAGGGGATTTCTTCCAGCAGCCGTGTAACTGTCAATTTCGTTTCTACTAGAGTTTTCTAGGCCGAAACGAATCATTACTGATTAACCTAAGACGGGGGCAAGTTGCCTCCGTCTTTTTTATGGACTGTTGTTTGTTGTGAAATCGTCAACTTTTGTATCGATAGATGTGCTCGAATTGTTGCAATCCTTAATCCCAGGGTGTATAGTTGCGTACATGGTTAACCTTAGAAATGCTCTAGAGCGTTTTTAGGAGTTAATCGTAACGGTTAAATCAAGGAGAACAATAATGAAAGTTCGTTCAAACGTGAAGGCTGGCATGGCTGTTTGGGGTGACTAACTCCATTCCGTTCAGTAGGTTAGTATAAAAACCGCTGGTTTGGTAGCAGTACGCCAAGCCAGCGGTTTTTGAACGTATAGTACTTCAGTACCAAGTACTTAAGTAGGATTTTCCCTCCCTCCAAACCGGGTTATTTCGATACCAGCCCGACTGTCCTTGTAATATACTTCAATTGTCTGATTTAAGTAAAACACCTTAGGGTGTTGAGCCGATATCAGCTGTTCTCAGCGTCTATAAGGAGATCAACAATGAAAGTTCGTTCCAACGTAAAGGCCGGCATGGCTGTCTGGGGTGACTAGTCCCATTCAGTAAAATGCCCGAGTAAGACAAAGGCCGTCAGCATAGATTTCAGATCTAAGCTGGCGGTTTTTGATTGTTATAGGCTACTGGAATCGGACGAAGCCCCATTTTTCGGGGACGTGCATATTCACAACACCTTGTGGCGACCAGACCCAATTGTCTTCCGGCACGTTGGGAATTTTCTCGTACTTGCCGTTGACTATCCGATGCCGCCAT
This sequence comes from Bryobacterales bacterium, assembly GCA_043781815.1. Taxonomy (GTDB): domain Bacteria; phylum Acidobacteriota; class Terriglobia; order Bryobacterales; family Bryobacteraceae; genus JANXSF01. The sequence goes on from JAYWBH010000822.1 coordinate 9,956, forward strand.
TCCACTCGGGAAAAGTTGATGCGCCACGCAGTTCCAACTTTGGGATGCGCAGCGACGTATTCTTGATGACGGAAGCTGTCCCAGGGGAATGCGATCTCCAAGGTCCAACCAACGTCTTTGTCCCTTGCACTATTAAGAGTGCCGTTCACATGCACCGCTGTTTGCAGACCTGGGATCGACCAACTGTTATCCGCCTTGCCGCCCTTGTTGTAGGGCTTGGGCAGGAATAAATCCCAACCTGTGTTCAAGGCATTCATCTCAAACTCAAAATAGTTGTTGGTGTCTCCTGAAGGGTTCAGGAACACTTCAAAATCATTGTCATGAAAGATGACCGAATCATGTTCGGTGAGGGTAGCCCACACGTGAGGCTCGCGAAGTTCTGCGGCGACATAGAAAAACTGGTCATCCCAAAGCATTTTGACTCGTGTCTTGAAGCGAGGCTTGGGCTTTCCAATCCCTTGAATATCTTCAAACCAATCGGACCAGGCGGCTGATTTCCAGGATGCGTCGTTGATTCGGCCGTCAATCTTTACTGGAGACGATGCGCGAATGCAGGTGTATGTTTTGGGGATTTGTCCAAACGCTTGAGATGCCGCAAGCTGAAGCAGGAATATGTAACGGAACATCCTTTGGAGCATAGAACATTTTCAGGTGTTTTGGGGTTGGTTTGGATAGAATTGTAGTGTCCCATGGCAGTTTCAACCATAGATCAGTCGGCCAGCATTCGAGGAGCATTGGATCAGACTTGGGAAGCATTGCGCCCGCAGTTGGAAGCCTCGCTGGTTGAGCAATGGAAGACCGCTAATGCTGGTCAGCAGAAAGATGTCGCCAACATAGCGCAAGCTGCCCGATGGTTAGACAAGGCGGAAAATAATCAGCAGTGGCGTTTAGCACTGGTTCAGGCGACTAGTAAATTTGCGGAGAGAACGGCACTCTTTTTGATTGAAAATGGACGTCTGTTTTGCGCCGCTGTTTACGGCGTGGAAACGGAAACTATTTCAGGCACCTACATCCCATTGAGTGAAGCATCGGCCTTTCAGACTGTAGTGGAATCGCGGGAAACGGTGCTGGCTTTGCGGCGCGCCACCGAAATATCTTCGCAGTTAGCAGCCGTGTTCGATACGCCGGAAATCAAGAGAGCTTATCTACTGCCGCTACTTTCCAGCGGAAGGGTGGCCGCGATTTTATATGCCGAAGGTGCCGCTGTAAACCTGCCTGCGCTGGAACTTGTAGTGACCCTGGCATCCACCGCCAGCGTCCTGAATGATCGGGGCTTAATGCAGGGCAACACCGCATTGGCTATCGCACCGACCGGTGGGGGCAGTTGGAATGCTCTTGCAACGGAAGAAAAGCGTCTCCATCTAAAGGCGCACCATTTCGCCCGTGTGAAAACCGCAGCGCTGTTGCTCAACCGTCCACTGGATGTGCGCGCCGGACGTCGGCGCAAAGCTATTTATACGGCACTGCACGCAGAAATTGATAGTTTACGAAAGCAGTTTGCAATTCAATATTTTTCAAAGTCCGCCAACATGGTGGACTATCTTCACTTGGAATTGATCCGGACCATAGCAAACGATGATGCAACCATACTGGGCTCTGAGTATCCTGGTCCGATGCTGTAGCCTCATCCTGCCAGTAGTATTGGCTGGGCTGGAGTTACACGGACAAACCTGCGCCGATACTGCGCGCACTTGGCGAACGACCAATACACGTTCGGCACTCGCGGTTTGTGCTGCGCAAAATATTGGTTCGGCACAGTTGGCCATGGCCCAGGCGTCGCTGGATGCGAATCAATTTCAAGAAGCGGTAAATATGGCTCGGGCTGCAGGTCAAAAGCTGCCGCAGTTGCGCGACGTCGCGGCATGGATAGAAGCCTCAGCGCAATTTGGGCTGAAGAATTACGATGGCACTTTAGCAGCGCTACCTCCCATTTGGGCAAGTCGATTTTCGACTCCGTTGTTCGGCAAAGCTGCCATGTTGGGAGCAAAAGCTGCCAAGGAAAAAGGTGATCCGCGCGCGGGCATAGCAATTCTAAAGCAACATGCCTTGGAGGTTCCTCAACCTCAGGGAGATTTCCTTTTAGGTGAGTTGTGGAACGATGCCGGAGAAGCGTTGGAAGCGGCCACGGCGTATCAGCGGGTCTATTTTGGATATCCCACTTCAGCAGAATCAGCCAAGGCTTCCTTCCCGTTGACCGCACTGAAATTGAAGTTAGGGGCAAAGTATCCGGGTCCACCAACTGCCACCTGGCTGGACCGCATTGCACGCCTACTTCCTACGCGGCCGGGCTTAGCCAAAGAGGATATCAACTTGGCCAGCACGTCCTGGAGTGGACAGGAAAAGGAACTGGCTACGGTGCGTCAAGGTGCGGCGGATTATTTTGGAGGTGCCAGGGAAAAGGCCCTCAACTTTTTACGAACTCTAAATCTGGTTAGTCCTACAGCCGATGCTGAGCGGCTTTATTACATGTTTGCGGCGGCAAAACGGCTGGATAGGGAAGCAGAGATGAAGTCGGCGCTGGGCGAACTGTCAAAACGCTACCCTTCTTCCAAGTGGCGATTGAATGCCCTCACCGATGCCGGATATTATTATCTTTTGGACAACCGCTATGCGGAGTACGAGCCCGTTTATGCCGCTTGTGCCGAATGGTTTCCCAAAGAACCCAAAGCTGCCTTCTGCCATTGGAAAGTTGTCTGGAGCAGCTATCTGCGCCATCGTGGCGATGCTGTTGATCTGCTTCGAAATCACTTACAAATATTTCCCCAATCGGAAAAAGCCAATGCTGCTCTTTATTTTTTGGGCAGAAATGCTGAACGGGAGTCCGACCCAGATTCGGCCAGGGCCTACTATCAGGCTGCCTATGATAAGTTTCCGAACACCTACTACGCACTGGAAAGCCGCAGACGGTTGAACGACGTCCGCTTGGTACAAGCCAGCTCAAGTGTCACCGTGACCGATTGGGTATCGCGATTAGGATTTCCAGACAATAGAAGGCAGGTATCTTTCAAGCTCACTCCCACCGCGTCATGGTCCATGGAAAGAGCTCGCGCACTAGAGAATTCAGGGTTGCAGGATTATGGCGAAGCGGAATTGCGTTCGGTGGTGCGCAAGGAAGGTCAAAGCGTTCCAGTGGCAATTTTCCTGGCGGAGATGATGCAGCGGCAAGGGCTGATTGACAAGGGAATTCGCCATATTAAAGGCACCGTGCCGAATTATTTATACCTGCCCATTGCCGAAACTGGCGAAGCTTTTTGGCGCCTTGCTTTTCCAATGCCCTATAGTCAATCGCTAATCCGTTTCAGTGAGCAGCGCTCCATTGATCCCTTCCTGATGGCCGGTTTAATTCGGCAGGAATCCGAATTCAGTCCTACGGTTGTGAGTCATGCAAACGCCTATGGCCTGACCCAAGTGATGCCCGCTACCGGGCGGGAACTGGCCCAACGATTGCGATTGGGACCTTTTTCCACCAGCATGTTGATCAAGCCTGAAATCAATTTAAACATGGGGACCTACTATGTCCGAATGATGTTGGATTCTTTGGATAACAGTATGGTGGAAACGCTGGCGGCTTACAATGCCGGTCGCACTCGAGTGATCAAGTGGCGCACTTTTGGACAGTTCCGCGAACCATCAGAATTTATTGAAACGATCACGTTTGATGAAACTCGTGACTACGTTCAAAGTGTGATTCGCAATGGGGAAATGTATCGGCAGTTGTATTCTAAAGAACGGGAACAGTTGCTGGCAAAGAATGATCCAGTGTCGCCAGTAGTAGCAGAGCCAGCACCTAAACCGGTGGCAAAAAAATCGACCAATACGAAGTCAAAGAATGCAAAGAGAAAAGTTCAGAAGTAGTCGAACATCCCAGTTCACAGAGAGTGTCATCCGCGAGATGACACGTCTGGCGATCCCTGCGGGTGCGGTGAATCTGGCGCAAGGATTCCCCGACTTCCCTGCCCCGGCACAGCTCAAACAGGCAGCCATAGAAGCCATCACAGCGGACCATAACCAATATCCCATCACGTGGGGAATCAAACCGCTGCGCCAGGCGATTGCCCAAAAGTATCAGCAACTCTATGGCTTGACCATTGATCCGGAACGCGAAGTTACGGTGGTTTGCGGGTCCACTGAAGGCATGGTCGCGACATTACTTGCCACAGTGAATGACGGCGATGAAGTAATCACCTTTGAACCCTATTACGAAAACTATCATCCCGACCTGTTGTTGTGTGGCGCAACGCGGAAGCTGATCACACTGCATGCGCCGGATTGGACCTTTGATCGCGAAGAGATGCGCAGGGCATTTAGCAAGAAGACCAAAGCGGTAATCATCAATACACCGAACAATCCAACGGGCCGAGTATTTTCGCGAGAGGATTTAGAGTTCATCGCCGCGCTTTGTCAGGAGTATGACGCGCTTTGCATCACCGATGAAATTTACGAACATATTATTTACGATGGCGCAGTGCATGTCCCGGTGATGACCATTCCCGGCATGAGGGAACGGGCGGTGATTGTGAACAGCATGAGCAAATCGTACTCGGTGACTGGTTGGCGCGTGGGTTGGGTGATTGCGGCACCAGACCTTACCGATTCTATTCGCAAGGTGCATGATTTTCTTACCGTGGGTGCGGCCACTCCACTGCAACATGCTGGTGTGCTGGCGATGAATCAGCCGGAAACTTTCTACAAAGATTTGGCCGAACACTACGTGGGCAGGCGCGATAAACTGCTTGGCCTGTTGAATGCGGCAGGATTCCAATGCTTCAAGCCCGCCGGTGCGTATTATATTATGACCGATATTTCGCGATTCGGTTTTCCCGATGACACTACCTTCGTGAAGCATTTGATTAATGAAATCGGCGTGGCTGCGGTACCGGGATCAAGCTTCTTTTCGGGCAATGGAAAGGGTTCCCAGATCGTTCGTTTCTGCTTCTGCAAGAAGTATGAGACGCTGGAGGATGCAGGCCATCGGCTTCGCAAACTGACACAAGCATGAAGCCTGTTTTCCTGATTGAAGAACGCACACTGGAAGCAAACGGAGAGAGTATCCCGCTAGCGGTGGCCGTTGATCCAAATCAACTTTTGCAATTGACTCTGGGCATCACGCGGGCTACAGAACAATCCAGTCTGGATGTTGTGATTCATTCCTCAGCGGATGGCAAAGAGTGGAGCGCCAAGCCGATTGCGGAGTTTCCTCAGAAATTCTATAAAGGTGTTTCCGCTTTACTGTTGGACCTCTCCACGTTTCCGGGTGCTTCGTTCTTACAAGCACGATGGAAATTAAACAGGTGGGGCAGAGGCCCTTTGAAAGCGAATTTCGGCGTTTATGTTTTCGTCGACGGGTTGAAGCCCTAGCAATGCCTCCTCCAGTATGGCCACCCGACGCAACTCTGGCCCAAAAATCGCAGTTGAGTCATTTTATAAGTGCCACTGGTCTAGCTGATTTTCACACCCTTTGGCAGCGTTCCAAAGATGATCCAACCTGGGTCGCGCATCAGATGATTACCTTCCTTCGTCTACGCTTCGATAGCCCCTTCCACCACGTCACCACAACCAAAGGGATCTATTGTAACGACTGGATAAAAGATGGGACAGTGAATGCTTCCCGGCTGATTACTGAAAATGCTCCGGCTTCCCAAATTGCACTCACTTGGGAGAATGAACAAGGGGAATCGCGCTCCTGGAGCTATCGCGCTTTTGCTGCGGTCACTCGTCGTGCTGCGGCAACCTTGGTTGAATGCGGGGTGGGGGTTGGCGACAAAGTGGTCATCCCCAAAAACCTGACCTTGGAAACAATTGCGGCTTTATCGGCATGTGCGCGCATTGGCGCGATTGGCATTGAATCCACGGATTCAGATTTCATCATTGATAGCGCACCGTGGGATTCGTTAGATAAACAGCCTTTGAATCAGCCACCGTTACCACTGCCGCCGGAAACACTGCTGTTGGATCATCGCACACACGGAGGATTCATCATCAAGGCTGCCCTTGATCTGGCCTTTGTGGCTGGCGTTGGACGCGGAACTCGTTTTGCATGGTTTGGAAAGGACCCTTGGATGCTGCTTGGTGCCCTGGCCCTTGGGGCAACGGTTGTGCTTTTTGACCCCAAGGCCATTGCCAATCCAGATAGACTTTGGGCCCTCTGTGCTCATCAAAATATTGAAGTGATTGGATTGACTCCGCAGATTGCCGTCGATCTGCCTTCGCTACCCAGTGATCGCCACAATCTGGATCGTCTGGAAATTATTTTAATCGACGGAGTGCTGTATGATCCAGCATTTACTCGACTCCACAAATTGACGGGTGCCGGGCATTTGTCCGTCCTTCAATATTTGGACGGCGGACAAGCAGACAATCTACTATGCCCGGTAGAAGCTGGAATCATTTCACAATACTGCCTTGGATCCGCTACTTCCTGTTGAATTTCGCAGCCAACGCTGCAATCTTATCGTCCATACTGGGCTTGGGTTTGGGTGGCGGCGCTGTTGGTTGTTGTTGCCGCTGCGGACGCTGAGGTTGCGAACCGTGCTTGATCTTCACATTTGGAGCAGCTTCCAACGCTTTAATGGAAAGACCAATGCGCTTGGCTTTTGCATCGAAACTCATCACCTGAACTTTCACAATTTGGCCAGCCTTTAAGGCTTCTGAAGGGTCGGTAATGAAACGATGCGAAATCTCACTCACGTGAACCAATCCGTCCTGATGCACACCAATATCGACGAATGCGCCAAACCGGGTAACGTTAGTCACAACACCTTCCAGCACCATGCCTTCCGTTAGATCCTTAATTTCTTTTACGTCATCGCGAAATTTAGCAACGGTGAATTGATCTCTGGGATCGCGACCAGGCTTGCGCAATTCTTCGCGAATATCGGTCAGCGTAAAGATGCCAACTGTTTCCGTTTTAAATTTCTCCAGATCAATTTTTTCAGCTAACTCGGGCTTAGTGATCAGTTCCGGAATACTGACGCCTAGCGACGTAGCAATTTGTTCAACTACGGAATAAGATTCTGGATGAACGGCCGTAATATCCAACGGATTTTCACCACCACGAATGCGCAAGAAACCTGCCGATTGTTCAAATGTTTTGGGCCCGAATCCAGGTACCGCCATCAAGCTGAGGCGCGATGCAAATCTACCCTTTTCATTGCGGAATTCTACAATTTTCAGGGCTGTTCGTTCACTGATTCCCGACACATGCTTCAACAGTGCCCAGGATGCGGTGTTCAAATCCACACCCACTCGGTTCACGCAAGATTCCACCGTAGCATCCAAACCCTGTTTCAATTTACGCTGATCCACATCGTGCTGATATTGCCCCACGCCGATAGCCTTGGGATCCACCTTTACCAATTCAGCAAGAGGATCCTGCAATCGCCGAGCAATGGAGATGGCACCACGAACCGTTAGATCTAAATCTGGGAATTCCTGCCGTGCAATTTCAGATGCGGAATAAACAGAAGCACCTGCTTCGCTCACCACCACGGTGAACACTTGCGATAGACCAGCTTGCAGCAGAAAGTCTTTCACAAACTGATCCGTTTCGCGCGAGGCTGTGCCATTGCCGATGGCTATCGCGCGAATGTTATGCTTCTGCAGCATCCCTGTAAGAACCTTTACTGAGCCAACCAGATCGTTCTTTGGCTGGTGCGGATAGATCACGGAATGTTCCAGCATCTTGCCCGTTTCATCCACCACTGCAAGCTTGCATCCGCTACGAATACCGGGGTCAATACCCAACACAGCCAATGATCCGGCAGGAGGTGCAAGCAGCAAGTTTTCCAAATTTTCGCGGAATACTTTGATGGCCTCTTCATCCGAGCGATCTTTCAAATCCAAACGAATTTCGGTTTGAATGGACGGGTTCATCAACCGGTCATACCCATCTTCAATTGCCAAATCCAAATGCTGCGCCCAATCGCCAGGGGCTTTGTGGACTTTGGCTTTCAAGTATTCAATAACGCGCGGCCGCTCCACTTCAATTTCAAAGTAGAGCATGCCTTCTTTGGCGCCGCGGCGGATGGCCAACATGCGATGCGATGGAATTTTTGCCACCGGTTCACTGAACTGCGCGTACATTTTAAACTTGCCTTCAGGGTCGTCCACGCCATCAATCGCTTTGGCCGTGACCGTGCCGTGGTCGGCCATCATTGCGCGAACGGCTTTACGATATTCCGCGGTTTCGCTGACGGTTTCAGCGACTATATGACAGGCACCTTCCAGCGCTTCATCCACGGAATTCACTTCTTTGGCAACGTCCACAAAGGTAGCGGCGAAGGTATCCAACGGCTGAACGCCTAGCTGCTGTTCCATTAAATAGACAGCCAATGGTTCCAGCCCGCGATCACGAGCAATGGAAGCTTTGGTGCGACGTTTGGGTTTGTATGGCAAATACAAATCTTCCAATTCGCTTTTGTCCATGGTGGCGTCAATCTTCTTTTTCAAATCGTCGTTGAGCTTGCCTTGTTCGGAAATCGACGCCAGCACCGTTGCACGCCGATCTTCCAGTTCCCTGTAATATTCCAATTTTTCCTGAATCGCCTGGATTTGAACTTCGTCCAGATTCCCCGTTTGCTCCTTACGATAGCGAGCAATAAAGGGTACGGTTCCGCCTTCATCTGTAAGCGTAATGACAGTGATCAGATTCTTCAGCGGGATGCTGAGCAGGTTCGAAATATGGACCAGGACAGAGGTCGGGAGTGTTTTGTTTTCCATGAGTACGGGCAGCGTCGAACTTCAATTTTCGCACGTAATCCAAAGGGGAATGCCAAGCTTTTTGAATTTTCTTGTCAAGCCCCAATACGATATTTTAATGTTCGACACACCCGCACGATCAGCGAATTTACGCTTCCTGCCGCACCATTTGCAACAGCGCTTGAATATACCCGAAACAATAGGCAAAAGCCTGCTGCCCGCCAATGTCCCCATCGATTTTTGGCACGTGATCGGGCATCAACATTCCGTCGTACTCCACTTCTTTGTAAGTTCGAATCGCATCCAGAAAATTTACATCACCGTTGTCTGGAAACGTTTCCCGGAAGTTAAGAAACTTACCTTCAATGTTGCGGAAATGAACGTTGAAGATTTTCTTGCGGGAACCAAAGTATCGGATAACATCGTGAATTTCTTTGTTAGGATTTTCCAACATCTCACTGACAGTCCCCTGGCAGAAGTTCAGCCCGTGATACTTACTCTCTTTGATGGAGATGAATTTCTTCAGCCCCTCCACATTGCCCAGCACCGTTTGAACTCCACGAAATCCTTTATCGCGCGGCATGCCGGGGTCGTGAGGGTGGCAGGCTAACTTAACTTTATATTCCTCAGCCACTGGCACCACTCGATTCAGAAAGTAAGTGATCCGTTCCCAATAAATATCCTCGGTGATCTTGCCTGCAATCGACGGGGTATCCTGATTGGCTTTGGCGTAGTTGAACGTGGAATAGTTGGCACCGCCGCGGCCCTTGGTTGGTTCGTTACGCACCACACCCAGAATCGACATGTTGTATTTCACGCAGGGAATACCGGCAGCGGACACGTTTTTAATCATCTGGCACACGGTGTCAAGGTCACGATCCCGGTCACCGGAAGCCATCATAATGCCCGGCAATTCGGCCCTTTCCACCACAACGGAGCTCAACGGCAGCGGAACAATATCCAGTGCGATGCCGAAGCTGGCTACGTGATCCTTAAATGCCTTCAGCGCGTCCACACTCCACTTCTCATCCAATTTATTGGAGAACGTGCCCGAACAAATATTGTTGATGCCGAATGCAGCAAACAGTTTCAACAAAGCGTCGGAATGGCCATTCTGTGTGCCAATCTTCATCAATACTTTTTTGCCTGAGGCACGCTTGGGATTGGGAGTCTGCGCCATTGCAACTTGGGCCGCGGCACCTGCGGCTATTGGGAAAATATCACGACGTTTCATAAAGGTGATTCGAAGGATGTCACGGCTGATGGGTGTCCGTCAAGAAGGCTCGGATGGCGGAGTTCACCTCAAGGGGCGCATCGTGCTGCACCCAATGCGTCGCATTTGGGATGCGATGGATCTCCAAGTTGGGAACATAGTGATCCAGGGAAATTAAATTGCCGGGCAAAATGGCTTCATCGCGCTCCCCCCAAATAACTAGCGTGGGCGTTTGCACCATCAGGTTGGGAATCTTGGCATTGAGCACTTCTTCATCTGGAAGCGGAGGGGGATATGGCATTGCACGATAGTAATTCAGTTGCGCATCTAAGCTACCCGGTTGACTCCAGGCTTGAATGTAAAGGTCCGCATCCTGACCTGTTGTTCCAGTCATTTTGAGCAAGCGTTGATAATTGTCTTCGGCCAAATATGCTGCAGCTCCTTGCCGACGTAAGGAATGAATATATTGCGCTGCAAGCCGTTGTTGGGGATTGAAGATAATTTCACGAGTATAAGTACTGGGATGCGGGCCGTTGAGAATGATCAATCGGCTTATCAAATGCGGGTGATAAGCGGCCACCGGCCAGGCGATGGCACCGCCCCAATCGTGACCAACCAACGTGACGGGTTGGTCTCCCAAAGCTACAATCAGGCCTGCAATATCAGCCACAATTTCTTTTACGTGATAGCGTTCCACACCAGCAGGTTTATCGGAAAGATTGAAGCCGCGAAGATCGGGCGCAACCACACGATAGTCCTTGGAAAGCGCGGCAATCTGATATCGCCAACCGTACCAGAATTCGGGAAAACCATGCAGAAAAACAATGGTTCCACGATGTTTGTTATGGCTTCCTTGTACGGCGCAATGCAGCCGTATTCCATTGGTTTCAATAAACTGAAATTCGGGATCCAATCCGTGCATAAGCGTATCGTGGTCCTTAGCGTACAATGATCTCATGGATTCCGCAGTTCAACTGGAAACATTGCTTGCCAAGGTCAGGCGACGTATTTTGACGCATTTGCTGGTGGGCCAAACCATTTATGCAGCCTGTTTTGGCTTGGCAACGGTAATTTTATTGCTGTTGTTGGGAACGCAAGTTCTGAACTGGTATTGGCCATTGTTGCTGTTCGCTGCGGTGTTGGCGATTAGCTCCTACCGCTTCCGCAATCGGGCCCCTTCCATGTATGAAACAGCGCAGAGAGTGGATCGGAAACTTTCTTTCGCTGACAGTCTTTCCACGGCATATCATTTTCGTGAATCAACCGGTGCGATTGCCACAACACAGCGCCAGACAGCTAGCGATCTGATTCCATCCATTGATATGGGAACCGCCGTTCCACTGGTGATGCCGCGATCCATTTATGCGGCGGCGGTTTTGGCATTGTTGGCTGGGACAATGTTGGTTGCCCGCTACGGTTTGATGCATTCTCTTTCGCTAGAAAAACCATTGGTGACCGGTGCCATGGATTTCTTCAAACCATCCATCGCTAAACAATTAGCGATGTTGAAGCAGAGCAATCCGCTGCTTGCCAAAGAATTAGAAAAGCTGGGAATTTCTTTGGATGATACAGGCAACGATGAGACAAAACTTGGAGAAGAAAAGCTTCCCGATAATTTATTAAGCTCCCCTGATATTCCTGATGTGAATGATTTGGCTGCTGGTCGCGATGCTGTGGGTAAAGCAGGTGAAGTATCGAAAGACATGCCCCCTGAGCCGGGCGAAGCTGGCGAAAAAGGCGACCAGGCCGCTGCCAGCGATGGAAAAGATGGTGGCACTGACGGCGACACAGGCGGCAAACAACAAAATCAGAAAGGACTGACACCTCCGCCCAAAAGTCAGGATGCAAAGAACGCCAATCAGAACGGTAGCCAGGGCGATAATCCGTTGATGGATAAAATGCGCGACGCGCTGTCTAACATGATGAACAAATTGAAAATGCCCAATAAAGATGGCGATCAACAGCAAGCCGACGGGAAAAAGGGCAATCAGAAAGATGGCCAGAAGCAAGCCAAGAATGGTCAGCAACAATCCGGGCAGAACGGTGAAAAAGGGGAACAGCAAGGCGAACAGGCTGGCGAAGGCGGTGACAAAGCGCAAGATGCCCAGGGCCAAGGTTCCGACAAAACATCATCCGATGCCCAAGCTTCACCCGACGCCAAGAGCGGCGTTGGCAAATCTGATGGCAACAAAGATGCTCGCTATGCAGAGCAGTTAAACGCCATGGGAAAGATCAGTGAAATTATGGGCAAGCGGGCGGAAAATATCAAGGGCGATGTGATGGTGGAAGTGTCTTCCGGCAAACAACAATTGCGTACTCAGTATTCGCAATCAGGTGCCGCCCATGCATCCACAGGCGGCGAAATCCATCGCGATGAAGTGCCTTTGGAACATCAGGCATACGTTCAGAAATACTTTGAAGAGGTACGGAAAGGCGAGAACACAGCTGCTCCCGCCAAGAAAAATTAGGACGCCATTGCTGCCTTTTCCGGTGTCTCAAGCAGGTATCCGATTCCCCTAACCGTGTGAATCATCTTCACCGGATAATGATCGTCGATCTTGCTGCGCAGGTGACGAATATAGACATCCACAATGTTGGTCAACCCGTCATAATCCATATCCCACACATGTTCCACAATCATGGTGCGGCTCAAAGGTCGGCCTGGATTGCGCATTAAATACTCCAGGATGCTGAACTCTTTGGGGGCCAATTCAATGGTGTCTAAACCACGAGTGACTTTGCGGCGAATGCAATCTAGCGCCAAATCGCCTACTTGCAGGCGCTCTGGAAGCGGTTGACCACGACGCAGCAATGCTTTTACGCGAGCCAACAGTTCCACGAAAGCGAACGGCTTGGTGATGTAATCGTCGGCACCCATTTCCAGGCCCTTCACTCGATCATCCACATTGCCACGCGCGCTAAGAATCAGAACGGGCGGCGAAACTTTACGATTGCGAACGCGTTCCAGAACTTTGAGCCCGTCCATATCAGGAAGGTTCAAGTCTAAAATCATCAGATCGTAATCGGCTGCATGGATCATATCCAAAGCACTTTGCCCATCGTAGGCAAGCTCTACTTTGTAGCCGGCGCTCTCAAGACCGCGGCTTAGAAAATCGGCGATGCGTTTTTCATCTTCCACTACCAGGGTTCGAATTGCTGTTTCCATTGTGCTTCCAAGATACAACCTTGTGGGCATCTGGTCCAGCTAAAATGACGTTAAAATTAATTATTCTTTTAAGGATTTGAAACCTATGAAAATTGACTTCGGTGGTCGTAGGGCGGTTGTGACGGGTGGTGCTAATGGCATTGGATTAGCTATCGCCAAAGGGCTGGTCGATGCAAATGCCCGTGTGACGGTCTTCGATTTGGAGCAGGAAACCCCGACGGAGATTGGCAAGTCTTTCGGGGCTGACGGCATTGTGGCCGACGTAACGAATCGGGCGTCGTTAGAGGCAGCATTCGCCCAGGTGGCCGATGTTGAAGTCCTGGTGGCCAACGCAGGCACAGTAATGCCCGCTTCACTGCTGGACACTTCCTTAGAATCCTGGGACCGCACCATTGCCATCAATCTTACCGGCGTATTTCAAACTCTCCAATGTGCGGTGCACTGGATGAAGCCGCGTCGACGAGGTGCAATTGTTCTGACCGCATCGACCAATTCGTACGATGGCGAGGAAAATCTAATTGCCTATAACGCAAGCAAGGCGGGCTTGTTGGGCATTCTGCATACTGCCGCCAACGAACTGGGTCCTTACGGAATTCGGGTGAACTCAATTAACCCTGGACTAATTCGGACTCGTCTCACCGCCCAACACTTCGCGCAACCGGAATTGTTGAAGTCTTATTTTCAGGGCATTCCGTTGGGCAGAGGTGGTCATCCAGAAGAAGTGGCTGCGGCAGCCGTCTTCCTGGCCAGCGATCAAGCCAGCTACATTACCGGCGCGTCTTTATTGGTTGACGGTGGTCAACTGACTTCAAAATTTGCAACGTGGAAAGAGCCCGATGCAAAGTATGAAAATGGCGAATGGAAGCTGGTTGATTAAACGAATGTCATGCCGGCAAAAGTCACCACGCTTAATTCGTCAATGTTCCATTGCTCGTAATGTTCCACATTGCCACGCAATTTCGGTGCACATTTGAGGAACGTGTAGAACGGCGCTGACCCGCACCACTTTAATCCGTCTTCCCCGCCCTCTGATGTAAGATCCCAATAACCACGCGTATCGCC
>JAYWBH010000823.1:0-2857 GCA_043781815.1 Bryobacterales bacterium
CGCGAAACTCGTTTCACAAGGGTTTCTTTGTCCTGCGGAAGAATGATTTCGATTGATTTCTTTTTCACTTCGGCAACGTCCTTACTCTTATTGTAAAACTGTCTGTCAAATGCAGTGCGCGAGGCTGGGCAAGCCGATCCCAATACCGGACACTTTCAGGTTTTCAAGATTACTGTGCTCAGAAAGCAACGGTATCGTTTACAATCACTTGGAGATGGCAATGCGATTGGTGCCCAGGGTGCCATTAGAATAGTCGGAGCAATCACCATGGACAAACCACGCGAAGGAGCAGGCCGCAAACGGCTGATTAAGAGAGCAGTGATTGGAACTTTCCTGGTTTCGATTGTGGGAGCAGGCATGTGGGGTGTGAATCGGTTGCCGCAAGCAGCCCAATCTGTGGATTTCGCTACGGTATGGCCAGACACTGTGAAACGTGGTCCGATGATTCGTCAAGTACGCGGCTTGGGAACCCTGGTTCCGGAAGAAGTGCTGCTGATTCCAGCCAACACCGATGGCCGGGTTGAAAAAATAATCCTCAGGCCGGGCGCAACCGTGAAGCCTGACACCATTTTACTCGTACTGAATAATCAGGAGTTGGAAAATGCCGCGTTCGCTGCGGAATGGCAAGTGAAGGAAGAAGAAGCGCGGATGAAAGATTTGAAGGTTCGTCTGGAAAGCCAGCATCTGGATCTTACAGCGTCCACCGCCAAGACTGGTTCGGAATTGAATCAGGCACGGTTGACGGCAGATCGAGATGAGGCACTCACCAAACTTGGATTGAAGGCGGACTTGGAATATCGGCTGACCAAGGCGAAAGCTGAGGAATTGGAAGGACGGACGGAGATAGAAAAGAAGCGTCTGCTGATCAACCTGGACTCAATCAAAGCGCAACTATATGCCGAAGAAGTGAAGATTGAAAACTTGCGGGCGGCTTATGAACTGAAGCGCAAACAGGTGGATCAATTAAAAATTCGCGCAGGAGTTGCTGGTGTTCTGCAGCAGTTGCCTGTTGAAGTTGGCCAGCGGGTGGCCCCTGGAGAGTTGCTGGCGAAAGTGGCCCAGCCTTGGAAGTTGAAAGCGGAATTGAAAATTGCTGAGACGCAGGCGAAAGACATTCAGGTGGGCCAGATAGCGTCTATTGACACGCGGAACGGGCTGATTGCTGGCACGGTTTCACGCATTGATCCGGCTTCTGCAAACGGAACCGTTACGATTGACGTCAAACTGACGGAAGCATTGCCGCAAGGCGCGCGGCCGGACCTCAGCGTGGATGGAACCATTGATATTGAACGAATCGCCGACGCTTTGTTTATGGGTCGGCCAGTGTTTGGGCAGACCAACACGACGGTGAAAATGTTTAAGTTTGACCCAACTACTAAGGAAGCAATCCGCGTGCCGGTAAAGTTGGGAAGAAGTTCGGTTACCTCAATTGAGATCCTGGAAGGATTGAAATTGGGTGACCACGTTATTTTGTCTGACATGTCGCAGTACGATAGTCAGGATCGCCTGAAGTTGAAGTAGATAGCCAAGTAAAAGGAATAAAAAAATGAGCACTGCCGCACAACCCTTGTTGTCAATGGAAGGGGTTACCAAGGTCTTCCTGACCGATGAAGTGGAAACCCATGCACTGGCGGGGATTCATTTGAGTATTGGCAAAGGTGAATACGTGTCGATTTCCGGACCATCGGGTTGCGGCAAGTCCACGTTACTTGCCATTTTGGGGCTACTCGATTCGCCCAGTGGAGGGAAGTATATCCTCAACGGCAAGCCCGTTGAATCGCTAAAGATGAGTGACCGGGCAAGAATCCGCAATCGTGAGATTGGATTTATCTTTCAGGCGTTCAACTTGATTGGCGATTTGACGGTTTACGAAAACGTGGAGTTGCCGCTCACGTATCGGGGCATGGGCGGGGCTGAACGGAAGAAGCGGGTGCAGGAAGCGCTGGAACGGGTGGGCATGTCGCACCGGGTGAAGCATTACCCATCGCAGCTTTCTGGAGGTCAACAGCAGCGTGTGGCGGTGGCCCGCGCTTTGGGTGGCGATCCGGCAATTCTGTTGGCCGACGAACCTACCGGAAACCTGGATTCTGCCAATGGCGAGCAGGTGATGGATCTGTTGCGTGAACTGCATCGTGGTGGCGCAACAATTTGCATGGTGACGCACGATCCACGCTATGCCCGGTATGCAGACCGCACCATTCGTTTATTTGACGGAAGGATTGTAGAAGACAAAGAAGTGGCCCACGGGGTTGCTCTGAGTTAAGATGATTCGGCTTCGAGGCGTTGAGAAATATTTCGAGCAGGGCATTACCCGGTCCTACGTTCTGCGCAGAGTGGATCTGGATATTGCGGAAGGCGAATTTGTGTCCATCATGGGGCCATCCGGTGCCGGTAAGTCCACCTTGCTGCATGTTATTGGCATGCATGATATGTCGTGGGCAGGTGAGTATCATTTTTACGAACACGCCATTCACAAACTGAGCAAGAAAGACCGGTCTGAAGTTTATAAGAAATACTTTGGTTTCGTTTTTCAAAGTTACCATCTGCTGGATTCGTTGACGGTTTACGAGAATCTGGATGTACCGCTGGGCTATCGTAATATACGCAAGCAAGAACGTGACGCTATGGTGTGTGACGTTTTGGATCGCTTCAACATTGTGGGTAAGAAAGATCTGTTCCCCAGTCAACTTTCCGGCGGACAGCAACAACTGGTGGGCATTGCCCGGGCAGTGATTGCCAACCCAAAAGTAATTCTGGCCGATGAACCTACTGGCAATCTACACACCACGCAAGGGGAAGAGATAATGGAACTGTTCAAGAAGTTGAATGAACAGGGCACCACAATTATCCAGGTGAC
>JAYWBH010000824.1:0-8720 GCA_043781815.1 Bryobacterales bacterium
TTATGGCTGAAAAAAGCTCCCGTGCGTGCCAGGGATAATGCCGTTTCCACCGCATCGGGAGTTGCCGTCGGATGCCGATAGATCCCCAAAGGATTCCCAGCTCGGTCGACAATAGCCACAGCCAGCCCCGGCGTGTCCACTAAAAATGATGAAGTGAAAAGCAAGCCTGCTACGTCAACGGTACTCAACTGTACTGGATCAACAGGGCCGCTAACCGTAGTGGTGGACACGTTGCTGCGCCCATCATCAGATTGAAGTGAAATCTCCACAAAGCTACCGCTCACATCGCCGGGAAGGTCGAAGGAGAGGTGCTGGTCATCCAGGATCATCCCTGTATTTATGGAATCGGCGAGCAGAATTGCAAGGTTGCCAGTAAGTCCGGTGCCTTCTACGATGAGAGTTTCTCCAGGTAGAGCGGGTGAATCGTCGGTGACGGGCGTGCCGGTTTTGGCATGTACGAGGGCAGCCCGTTCAATCCCATTGCGCATTTCAGTTTTCAAAACAGGCTGAGCGGAAAGGTTGAGGGAAATGAAAATGGACAGGATCAAGATTTGAGGTAGGCAGAATTGCCTAATGTCATGTAGTGTCTTCGAAATCGGAATGAAGACTTCGCTCGCAAGCGAGCGGGCAGGCGGAATCGCCTGCCCCACATTCATTTTCACTGGACCTGGACCTGGACCTGGTGTTGTGTTGGTGGTGTTGGTGTTGGGAAAACTGTGGTTCGAAGACCGCTCCCTAGCGGTCACGGCTCGGTAATAGTTGAAGTTGTGGAGCAGGCGATTCCGCCCAATGCCACTTAGTTTTCCCGCAATTGTGTTATCAGCGTTCATCGGCGTCCATCTGCGGCCCAGATTAATGGCCGCTGATGGACGCCGATGCACGCTGATAACAACAATCCAAGCCAGGGAGCCACAGGTTAACCAACGAAGGTTGGAGATTCTACAGGATGAGGGAAAACTATATGGCATTGGGCAATTCCGCCTGCCTTTTCCACCCACCAGCAATAACCAAAAAACCAAAATCCCCAACTCCTGAAACCCCCGCATCATCGGCTTCCTCCTTCCGACACTGGAGGCCCAGGTGGCCCATTGGTCACCGTATACAACTTGCCATCGCGAATATAGAGCTTGCGCATCTCTTCCAAGTTGAACGACCGCGAACCACGACGTCCAAACACCGCCACCTGATTCCCACTTTCATCTACTGCGCGATCCCGGTCAAGCCCCTTCGACAGTACCAGCGCCGGACCCTTAGTCTTGAACGTGGCAATCAACTGCGCTTCCGGCTTCGGCGAAAATCCCCACAGATCTGCTGAACGATCCGGTGACATCAACTGCAGCACTCGCAGTCCGTTCTTACCATCGGCGACGTAACCGAACAAGCTGGCGTTGGTCATCCCTACTTTCACAGCATGGGCATCATTGATCGCGCCACCAGCATTAAAAAAACGTGGGACACCAGGATGCTCCGCTTTCTCAATATCTACAATCGCCAAGCCTTGCCCACCTGCGGCGACATACGCATAGGTCCGAGCCAGATACACATCGTTCGCCTCGCCAATCGGCACCAGCGCCGCGACCCGTGGACTCGCCACATCCGTAATGTCCACCACCTCCAAGCCCTTCTTCGTACATACGAAAGCGTAACGAAACTGAATGGCCGTATTGCCCGCACCTTCCAGCGGCACCGTGGCGACAATCTTCGGGGTCGTAGGTTTGTCAATGTCCACAATCACCAAACCCTTATCGCACGATATATAAGCGTAGTTTCCGGCAATCACCACGTGCCTGGCACCTTTCAACGCACCCTCCGGATTGAACGTCACTGCGCGCTCGATGAAGTTGTTCCGCGGGTCACCATCCAATAGCGTCGCTGCATTGATCAGGATTAGACCTTCCTCCGCATCGGCGACATAAAGATAGGCATACAACATATGAATCGGCTGCTCTTCGTTTTCAGGAAGGCGCTTGCGCACTGGGTCAACGGCCAGCGTAGTGGGCAATGCGATCCACCGTGCGTCCTTCGTCTTCACCGTGAACTTCTGACCCAAAGGTGAAACCGGAGCGCTGGTAATCCGTTCGGCAAACGCCTTGTTGTCAATGTTGGCGATGTCGTAAACTTCCACACCTTCACGGCCCTTGGCAGTGTACACATACTCGCCCCGCATCTGGATGCTTTGCACGTCGCCATGATGTTCGTAAGCTTCTTTTAACAGCAATTTCGATTTCTGATGGGCCGCGAAAGTTTCAGGGTAGGCCAGCTTGTGCAAATGGCTGCCGATCACCGCTTGTGGCTCATCGCGTTCCGTCACCACCACCCCTTCCAGACCATGCTTGCCCTCGCCCACCCAAACATACCGTCCCAAAAAATTCACAAAATTAGTTCCCTGCAAAAGCAACTGCGCCATCCAGGCATTATTGTCGCCTTCTTTCGATGCATGGCAATCGGTGCACGTCCGCGATTCCCTGGTGCGCACCGTATGCGGGAAGTGCGGATTAAAAGCCTGCCCGCTATAGCCTTCTGTGGAAACCGTCTGCTGCTGCGAATACAACCATTCGCGATTCGCGTTTTGCGAACTCACCAGCACTGCGCTGGAAGATCTTACCGGGGCAATTTTGTTCTTCTTCACCGTGCTATCCAGCCCCAGCATGAACACATCGTCGCGTAACACCTGAAAGTTATAGGTGGTGAAGTTGCGCGTATTGGGATCGCCCTCATTGTGCAAATTGGGTCTGTTGGCGTTGGCTTTCATGGAAAGGTGGCACCCAAAACAACTGGTCATCCAGGAAGTGTGACAAGCATAGCAGGACATTTTCTCATCGCTGTGGGCCAGCATTTCCGCCGCTTTCGATGATCCCCAAGTCTTTCCGTCTTTCTGCATGGTCTTCGCCAGCCGAGCCTTCTCGTTATAATTCCAACTGCCCGGCACCACTGAATCTTTCACCTGCGATAGATTCCAGCTCTTGCCATTTTCCATCATGGACCGCTGCACCAGCTTGCCTTCTATCCATTCAAAGCGCCGCTCCCCAAACGGTGTGCGCAAAATGGACAGATCATGCGGAGGCGTCGGCGCGGCCGGTCCCGATGTCTTTAACGACGCATACTTGGTCAGCGACCCATGGCAATCGACGCACTCAATTTCCACTGCGGCCCGTGGTTCGCCATATAATTTGCCATCGCCGTGGCTATCCTGCTCAAAGTGGCAATCCACGCAGTGCATCCCTTTTTCCAGGTGAATGTCTTTCAGATGAACCGCTTTCTTGAATTTCTCAGGATCATTGAAATCAATCGCCTGATCTTCTTTATCCAGCCAGGTGCCCTTTTTGTCGTGCTTGTAGACGGCCCGATACACCCAGCCATGCCCGTTGAAATCGGCGAATTGCGTCTGCTTTAACTTAGGATTCAAGTCGGTAAGACTGGCCAGAAACTTAGGATCGGACCACTTGCCTTTCAGCGATGACCCTTCTGGGTTGCGAGCCAGTGAGCGCGCCGCATCTTCAGGTTTCCACTGTTTGGTTTGCGCTGGATACATGTGTTCGCCGTCGGTTTCGTTGTCCCACCACATGTACCCCGAGTATTGAAACGCGAATGATGTGCCAGGGTGCATGTGGCAAACCGTGCATTGGCTGGTGGGAATGGTGCGCGTCAGCCGGTGCTGAATCGGATGCCCCGATTCATTCTTCGGAATGGTTGGATCATTGGTGAAGCTCATCCCGCTATGACCGTTCTTCGCATAGGGTCCAGAATGCGCCGGGTCACGATCATTGGCATAAACCACGTGGCATCCGGTACAGCCAGACCCGCGATAATCCCCGGCCTGATCGTTGGTACCAGAGAACGAAAGTAGCGGATCGAAAAGGCGGGTTCGTTGCAAACCTTGCACGATTGGATCAGTCCGCGTCAGCGTGCCAAAGCCGCGGTTGCTCAACCGATCTTCACCCCGTTCAAACACGCGCAAGGTGTTGGCTGGCTGCGCAGCCTCGAATTGCGGCAACGGCAACAGCATGGCCAACACGCCTTTCCATTTGGTGTCTTCCGCAGATGGCGCAGGCGTCGTCACCAGCTTTCGCGCCACTCCATGCGAATCGTAGCTTTCTCCAAACAATGCATTCTTCAGTGGCGATCCCCCGTTGTTGTAAAGAGCCGCACCCCACAAAAATGCTCCGTGCGTCATCATGCTTTGTTGCACTTTGTACACCACCGGTGCATGGCAACCCACCGACCCACAGCTTTGCTCCGCCACCCGCAAATCGCCAGGATTCACGAAACGAATGTACTCCGACGATTCTTTGTTCAGCAGTGCATAGGAACGCACCGGGTTCGCCGTTGATTTATCCCAACCCAGTTTCGACGGCACATGAGCCTGTTTCTTATCCACTGCCGTGGCCAGACCTCCATGGCAATCGGTGCAACCCAAATGAACCGCTGTGGACGCATGCATCGGCTCTGTTCCCACATGGCACTTGGCCGCCTGACATCCTTCACTTTTGCGAGTCATGGCTTCAATCGATTGCCGTAACAGATCTTCAGCCTGGGCACTGCTCACACAAATCAAAAGTGAAATCAGGATTCTAATCATTTAAAACACCAATCGCAAATTGACGAAGCTGGAATAGAGCACTCGTCCGTTATAAATATTCTTGAACCCAGCTTGTGGCACCAGCACGCCAAACCCCGTGTTCAATACAATGTTGTCATTCAGCAGCGGTCGGTACTGCGCGCCAAAGCCCGAATCCACGCCGATTCCATGTTGAATCCCGCTTTGAAACAATAGCGTTTCCAATACTTCCGTTCGCATGAAACGGGCGTAGTTCACGTTGATGGTGCCGCGCAGTTTTGGCGTGATCTTAGCATCGAACCCGGCGTTGATCAGGAAAATCCCCGGGTTAATAAAGTTGGCTTGCCCCTGGAAAAGTCCTGCCCGTAAATTGGGTATCAAGCTATTGGGTCCAAACAACAGCACTCCGGTTCCCGTCAGCGGGATCGCCTGCCGATTCAGGAAATTCGTACCGCCACCTTCGAAGGCGTTGTTGATCAATCCGCGGTCCGCTAAACTTGCCGACCCCAAAAATCCGCCTCCTGCAAACTGTTGGTTGGGCACAATCGCGTCGAACCCGCGCGCTTGCCCATCATTCATATCCTTATCGCCGGAAGTGTAGAAAGCCGATAGCCGGAACGTCTTCCAATCCGATTCATAGGCAATTTCTACCGCTGCCAGTTGGGCGTTGATGTGTTGCGGCTGTTTCAATGCAGGCAGCGGATGCAAGTCGTCTCGCCCAAATGCCTGGTAGAAGGAGTGCGTAATGTTGATGCGCCCAATGTGCCCATCACCGGAAATGCCCGCGTACCCTGCTCGAACTTTGTGTGCCACAGGCAAACCAATCGGCGCAGGCCTCACTAGAAAGCCATTCTTGTCTATGTGAAATGTCGGCTGATCGTTGTTATACAGCAGACTGAAGTTCATGGTGTAGCCCTTGGTGAACGCGTCACTCCAATAAAGGTTGGCAGCGTACACTTTCTGATTTCTGATCTTCCAACGGTTCAGGCCGCTGTTGGTATCCTTCTCCAACATGTTGAAATACGCCAGATTGTATTGAAAAATGTTGTTGTGAAAGTTTCCGAACAGCCGAACCCCAGGCTGCTCATCGGAAAATACAAAGCCCCGAAAATCACTGGTGAACCGCTGAATGCCCACCCGCAACGATGTGAAATCGAAATAGGCGCTGCCGTTGTCATCCTGATCTTTCTTCTTGCGGAAAGCACTACGGGAATTGGTGAACAGTCGTTTCTCAAAGAAGGCTTCCTGCAGTCCGATATTCGTATCGGTCCGGTTGGTCCCCTGCCGCACGTCGATCCGTGTCAGCCCGTTTTCCCGCGTGTTCAGATAATTGATGTTGAACTCCGGGGTAATGCGCAGTTCATAATCCACCGGTTTGAAGCCCGCGCTGCCCCGAAACAGATCGAAGCTCAATCGGAAGTTTTGTCGAAACGCAATCTGATCTCCCTGGCCGAAGAATCCGAACTCGCCCGCACCGTTGGAGCTTTGTCCGCTGGCCACAGGCACCCGGCGGAACTCGGTCAGCGTTTCGGAAACTCCGGTGAAATTCAGGAAAGTCTTGCGACCCCAAATCGGATAGTCACCCTTAAATTGATTTCGATTGAACGGGTCGTACCAGTGCTCGGCGGCATACATCGCATCCAGCTTCTTGTTGTCATAACGCTGCCAACCGGGAAAACCAATGCGCCAACGATTGGGCACAGTACCATCTTCTTTACTAACGTCGGGCATGACGAAGCTTGGCAATAATCCGGCTAACGTGTCGCTGTAGACAGGGCGGGGAAGTACGTTAATCGCCTTCTCATCCCATCGAACAAGCGGGACAATAGAAGCCAATTCCGGAGCGGTTCGGACCAGACGTCGCAACCGGTCATCGGCAAACGTTTTTTCCAGCGACGACCGTGCGCGCTCCCTTGCCAGGAACTCTTCCAGCGGAATTACATAGTTAGGCGTTTGTCCCAAAGGTTTTTGGCGAGGTAGTTTGCGCAAAGCAATTCTCTTTCTGGTGCCGCTTTTTTCAGCGCGACGACCCTTGGTGGGCAACTGGGCGCGTTGGGCAAACCCGACGTCCGCGAAAATCAACGTCGCCGCTAACAATATGACGCGGATTTTCATTCCGCCTCCTCGTTAGTTTGCAGCTCCCGCAGCCTTGCGGAAGAGTGCAGCAAATCCACCAGGCGTATAAGCCGATGGGTGCTCCAGATAATCGTATAGAGGCGTCATGGCTTGCTGCGCTTCTTTGGAATTGCCAGTGATTGCCGCCGTCAGCGAATCCAGTGACATGGTGGCCACTTCTGCCGCATGCACCCCATGGGCGGCGATTCGATTACTTTCGCTGGCCAGAGCCCGGACTATCGCCTTGGCATTTTGTTCGGTGAAATCCACCTTTTCAAACCTTGCCGCCAGTTGATCCCCCAGCGCCGCCGCCTTTTCCGCAGCGCGGATTGGGGCTACGCTCAATTGGTTGGAAACGGTCAGGGCAACGTCGTTCAACACTGCGTCCAATGGGCCGCTCATCTCCGGTGCCATCTGCGATACCAACACGCGCAACACCGCCATTCGCGACATGTTCACTTGCAGGCTGCCGGGCTTGCGCGCACCATAACCTTGTTGGATGCGCCAACTATCCTGCCGCAAATCGTGGTGACACTGATAACATTCCAGCTCGGCAAACTCCGGCCAATTCTTAGCCGCACGGGTTGCCAGCAAGCGCATTGCTTCGGCCATCCCCGTGGCTTGCCCAACCGCCCAGTTCCGAACCCGAGGCTTAGCGTTCCCCACCACAGGCTTCACATCGCGATGATGCACCGGCTGCGCCCAGGTGAACGTATCCAGCTCGAAATTTAAATCCGGATGCCCCGCCGCATAAAGTTCATGGTCCACTACCCGATCCTTCGACCCCACATGGCATTCCATGCAATTGGTCGCTCGCAAGCGAATGTTCTTAGTGTCCACCATGCCCGCTGCCACACTCGCCGCGTGTGAGTTGGCCTGGGTATGTGTCCCTAACCACTTTTCTGCTGCACCGTGACATGCCTCACAAGCCACCCCATCATTGGCTGATTTTTCCGGCGAACCCACCGCGTGGCAAGACGTGCATCGGGCATCTTTTTGAGGATCGGAAATCCGCAAGATTTCAGCCATGCGTTTGGAACGCGGATCGGTAAGTACTTTCGACGCCCTGGAGTGCTTATCGTTTAACTGCCAAATGGCATATTCATTGCCCCAAATCCGACTTTCCTTCTCACTTGCAACCGACGTGCCGCCGTGACAATTGGAGCTGGCACAACCGCCCGCCCCAATGTATTTCTGAGCCTGCGCTGGTGGCAATATCGCCAACAGGAATCCTAAGATCAGCGCCAGCTTCACCCCGGTTTCTTTCATGGACTACCTCATAAATGTCGTAACGGAATCTTTTGCACAAGAAATTCACCAGTGCCTTTCAATTCCGTTTGGTTGGTTTGCTCGTTATTCTTTTCCACCAGATTTCCCACGTTCTTCCTCAGAAAATCGCGTAATTCGGCCACCATCATGCCGTCTTCCACCTTAATCACACCACCGGGCATTACGTTGGCTGATTTACGCTGCTTTTCAATTTCCTGCACGGGCACAAGCGACCACACCACGTAACAAATCTCCGTTCCAGTTGCCTGGTCGAATTGAAACCAGCCTTCTTTCGGAACACGAACCGTTTGACCCTGGCCGATTTTCGGATCCCATTCGGCACCTGCCAACGGAAATAGAATCAGGAAAGTTTTCTTTGCTACTTTCTCGTCCATCGCCTCGTTCAACACATATAAATAGCCCTGTTTCGGCGATGTAATATTCAAGGCCACCCGGTAATTGGACTGAAAAATGACGTTCCCGACACTGCGGAACTCCTGCCCGAAATCCTTGCCATCGTTGGAGGGTTGTACGGTGAAAAAATATTGCAATTCATTGAACGATACCGGCACCATATACTTCCACGAAACGAATCCAGCAGCTCCAAACAGTGCCACAAATGCTAAAGCCGCTAGCTGTTTGCTCCTGGGAGACCGCTTGCTTGTCATATCGGCAGCAAACTTCTGCGGCAATACAGTATTTCCTAAATCCGCAGTAGCCAAATTGTAAATGTGCAGTACCACGCCGTGCTTCACTTCCCGATTCCCAAAGTCCACCA
>JAYWBH010000825.1:0-8709 GCA_043781815.1 Bryobacterales bacterium
CGAAAAGATGGTGAAGGTTTACGCCGCTAGTGGAAATTATTCTGCGGGCACGCGCCTTACCAAAGAACGCATCAAGCAGATTTCGGTTGTAGAAAAATCGGTTCCTGCTGGTGCAATTCTCGACGAAAAACAGGTGATGGATCATGTTTCCATGTTCCCTCTCACCGCCAATGAAACCCTAATTTCCAGCCGTCTTTCCGGCGTCAGTAGCGCAGAAGGATTTGCCGCGATGATCCCCGCCGGTAAGCGCGCCGTTAGCGTCCCAATTTCCGATGCCACAGGAGCGGGAGGCATGGTTCAGCCCCGGTCCCATGTGGATGTGATTTTTACCAAGTCCGGATCTTTGGCTGAAGCCGTCAGCACCACCATTGTGGAAGATGTCGTAGTCATGTCGGTAGGCCGTGTAACGGAAGTTCCGGCATCTGTTGCGACATCCGATAAGCCCGCTGCGGCATCCACAACTACCACGACCGCTGCTGCTGGATCGAACTCGCAACAACGTTCCGCAGTGCTGCTGGTGAGTCCTGAAGAATCCCGTAAGCTGGAACTGGCTCGCAACCAGGGCAAGATCAGCTTAGCGTTACGTAACCCGCAGGACACCGCCAGATCGGTTGAAATTGAATCGGTGACGGCAGAAAATCTTGATCCGAATGTGTATGCCCGCCTGGCTATGTCCAAGCGTGGTCGTGGGCGGTTGCCCAACAATGCCAACTTGAAGAACGATCAAGAGTGGTGCAAAATCGTCGGCTGTGAATCCACCCCCAAAGCTGTTTCCATTCCCCCTAAACCCGCAAAACCTGAGCCTCCCAAGCCTCGTGCCATCGTCGACGTATTCCACGGCGATAAACACGTGCAAGAAGCATTTCACGATTAAGACTATAAAAGAGAAGCTGAGCAGTGAACCGATACCTCATGAATACTAAAACCTTGGTTACTGCCCTTGTGGCTCTGCTTCTGGCCAGCCAGAGCGGCGCACAAACGGTGCCAATTCGCGAACTCACCATCACCGTTGGGCGTGGTGAATTATTGCAATTTGATGCCGATATAAAAACCGTTGCTGCCAGTGAACCGAAGATTGCCGACGTAGTGGCGGTTTCTCCTCGTGAAGTAATGGTCAATGGCAAAGGAATCGGCAAGGCTACCGTGATTGTTTGGGAAGAGGGATCCATTCCCCGCCGATACAACGTCACAGTTGCTTCCGACAAAGAAGAGTTCGACAACGTTCAAAAACAGATCCGCCAAAGCATTATGGACGGGACCATTCAGATCACCGGGACGCCGGAACAAGTGGTGTTAACCGGCAATGCCAAGACTCCAGAAGATTCCAAACGAGCCGAAGCTTTAGCCACCACTTACGCCAAAAAAGTCACCAACCTGATTAAAGTGCCACCGCCAGCGGAGTTGCGCCAGATCCTGCTGGAAGTAAAATTTGCAGCTCTGGACCGATCTTTGTTGTCTGAAGTTGGGTTCAACTTTGTAAGCAGGAATCCCAACACTTTGGGCGAAACATCTACCCAGCAGTTTGCCACGCCGCGATTCTCCCAGTTGCAGTTCCAAAATCAACAATTTTCCAATTCCACCCTGAACTTTTCCGATCTGTTGAATCTGTTTGTCTTCCGACCCGACTTGAACATTGGCGCAACCATCCGTGCCATGCAGGCAAAGAATATGTTGCAGGTTTTAGCGGAACCCAATCTTTTAGCCTTGGAAGGCAAAGAAGCCAGCTTCCTAGCTGGGGGCGAATTCCCCTTTCCAACTTTGACCGCGACGTCTACCGGTGGTGCCACGGCCCCTGTGGTGACAGTTCAATTCAAGAAGTTCGGCATCCAGTTGGACTTCACCCCCACCATCACTCCCAGTGGTGCCATTCACTTACATGTTCGACCATCGGTGACCTCACTCGATTACGCCAACGCCGTCACGCTGCAAGGATTCTTGATTCCCGCCATCGCCTCGCGTTACGCCGAAACCGAAGCCATATTGAAGGATGGTGAAAGTTTCGCTATCGCCGGTTTGATTGACAACCGTGTGATTACGTCCATGGCTCGGGTGAAATGGCTGGGCGATGTTCCCGTTTTGGGGAACCTGTTCCGTAGCCGTTCCACTCGCAAATCTTCCGATGAATTGCTGGTAGTGGTGACGCCGCGGTTCGTCAAGCCGTTGACTGCGGAAGATAAAGCGGAACTGTTGCCGCAGATGGAACCATTCCTTGCTCCTTCCAAAGTGGAAAAGCAGTTGTTAGACCTGAAGAACAAGAAGGGCAAGAAGGAAGAAGTGATCGACCCCGCCGTTCCCACTGGCAAGAAACGGAAGAAGGCTAAAATCGTAAATGGTAAACCGGAGTTTATAGGACCTCGTGGCCAACAGGAACCAGCAGCCAAAAAATAACCGCTGGACCAAAGCAAGACAGGGCCCCCGTCAATCGGGATCGGTGTCCTTGCAGCTTGTGGTCATCATGATGGGCGTCCTCATTGGGTTAATGGGATTCGCTGTTGACCTGGGTCGTCTGTACATGAGCAGAGCGGAACTGAAGTCCGCAGCCAATGCCATTGCCATGGCCGAAGCGGGCAAGTTGATTGGAACCACAGCAGCCTTAACTTCTGCCGATGCTTCTGGCAAAGTGACTTACGAAAATCAAACCAACTTTGGTAACAAGTACGATTTCGGCGGCTACCAAATTGGCCAGGACAATGGAGTGGTGAACAGTGAGACTCCCACCAAATCGTATTTCGACACGATGGCCTCAGCACTAGGTCTGGATGGCGCAACGGGTGGGGAAGCCGATGGGTCCACCGCAAAGTATGTGAAGGTTCAAGTGAAGGGTGAATCCCAACTTCTGTTCTGGAGTTTTTTGCCGTCAGCGCAGGATCGGAAAGTGAATCTGATCGCCCAATCGGTAGCTGGTGTTAGCTCGCCAGTGTGCACCGCTTGTGGCACGGAACCAATTGCTCTTGCCGCAATCAGTACGGATGACACCACAGATTTCGGTTACACATTTGGGACTCGCTACACGCTGTATCATTCGTGCCAGGGAGGGGCCGCTCCTACGGTGCTGACCAATGACGCGATTACTGCTCAGTATATTTTGATCAATCGTCTAAACGACGCCGCTACTATTTTTGCCGACGAGACATCGCAACTGTTCCGCTATGGCGCGCAGGGTCTTGCACCCAGTACCACCCAAGCCGCCTCTTGTATCAGGATCGCTGCCGATGAATCGGCATGGGTGAATACGGCGCCCGGTGGAAGTTGCAATCAAGCCGTCAACTCTTTTGTGCAAGGGTTTGTTTGCGGTCTGGCCAACCGATTCGATCAGACTTTGCCCACCGTTTGCCAAGCCATCAACGAATCAGACACAATTTCCACGATCAATTCCGCTGATACGGATTTGACCGATTTGGACGATTACACCAGCTATACCGGAACTACTCGGCGCATCATCACCGTGGCAATTGTAGACGCCCTCTCCGCTACCGCCACAATGAATGTGCAAGGCTTTCGTCAGTTTTTGCTGGAGCCAATTGCCAACGATGTTACGCTGAATCCCGCCGATACTCGCGGTAGATTCAGCGCCATGTATCTTGGAAGTAAGATGCCACTACGAGCTGGAAGTTTCGCCGGATGCCAATTGACCAGCGGACCAGGCAAGGTGGTACTGCACCAATGAGCAGGCTGGAAATTGGAATGAAAACTGAGCTCGCAAGCGAGCGGGCAGGCGGAATCGCCTGCCCCACATTCACATTCACTAGATCTGAAGTTGTGTTGGTGGGGAAGGCATTCAGCCTCCCAAGGCCGCCTAGCGGGTCTTTTTCAAACCTTCGAGTACTTGGAAGATTTCTTTGCAAGTCTAGCTGCCAGGGTATCCAAATGTGGGGCAGGCGATTCCGCCTGCCTGCTCGCCTGCAACCAATAAAACCATCTGCCTTGAGATTGCTCCACCAGAAGGGTGCCTCCATCCTTGAAGCAGTTCTGTTCCTCCCAATCCTATTCATGCTGCTGTGGGGCATGATCGATCTCGCCCGCATCGGCATGGTTTATTACGAGCTGCATAAGATGCTCTACACTATTGCCCGCTATGCTGGATCGTCCCAAAACGTGAACTTTTGCGACGATGCCGATCCCACCGTCGCCACTGCGAAAAACCTTGCTCTGCGCGCTTCTGTCGACGAATCTGCTGCGCTGATTCTGCCCACTCTCACCGCCGACCTGATCACCGTTCGCGCTGAAAAAGTCGATCCTGATAGCCAAGCCGTCAGCGAGTGTGTATGCTCCGCTGCTGGTTGCGACGCGGCTACCGGCGGTCGTGGGCCCGACTATATTGTGGTCACTATTCCCGATGGCTACTCCGTAAAAACTAACATCCCCTTTGTCGCGTCAGAAACATTTCTCCTACGACCCAAAGTGCGTGTGCCTTTTGGAGGCACGTAACATGCCCCGTCCAATATCCCTGCGCAGAAGGCAGCAGCAAGGCGGTCAAGCCCTCATTGAATGGGTGATCACCAATGCCGGAATCATTCTGCCCACCACGTTTGGAATTATCTTTACCGCCCAACTATTATGGGTCTGGCATTCGGCCATTGAATGGACCCGTGATGGCACACGCTATGCCGTCACTCACTGCTTCCAAGGCAACGGGGAAAATGTGCGCAACTACATGCGAACCCATGTTCCGGTGAATGTTGACCAGACAGAATTTCAAGGCGGCACCGCCGACATTGGGATTAGCTACTACGGCAAAGATCCCGATACCGGCGTTCTCAGCGATTTCACCTGCAGCGGATCGGATTGTTCCACCGATTGCATTCCCGACGCGGTCACCGTGCGGGTTACCGGATATCAATTCCGGACTTTTTTAACTTATCTTGGGCTCCCTCCCGTAGTGATGCCCGATTTTGCCACAACTTTGCCCATTGAAAGCGCAGGCTGCGATCCCGAATTGGGTTCGTGCCTGCCATAGGAGATTTAGAGCCGAATGTCTCTCTCATTACTAGTAGCTTCCGCCGACGATTCGTTGCGTGAGCTGGTGCGTGACCTGTTATTGAACATGCCGAATGGCCGGGTGGTGAACGAGTATCCCGAAGTATCGCCGAACTTGTATATTCGCGTTTTGCAGGACTTGGAACGCCATCCCGATGCGGCTCTAATCGTCGATATTTCCTCCGATCCTATTTCCGGCATCAAGGCTTTGGAAAAGCTTCGTCAAGCAGTTCCCGATATCTACATCATCGCTGCAGATTATTCAACAGATGGCGATTCCATCCTGCTCACTATGCGCTCTGGTGCTAACGATTACATGTTGATGCCAGTGAAGCGCGCCGACCTTCGCGATGCCATTTCACGCCTGGAACGCGCCCCCCGTCGTCATGCCGGTTCCACCGCCAGCCAGCTTGCCCGCGTCTATACTTTCATTGGAACCAAGGGTGGAGTTGGAACCACATCGCTTGCCGTAAACTTTGCCAGCGTGCTGGCCCAGCGCAAACAGAACGTCGTACTTGTCGACGTGGATTGGCATGCTAACGACGTCTGCATGCAGCTCGGACTGCAGCCACAATATACTCTGCTTGAAGTTGCTGAAAACTTAAATCGTATGGATCAGGCCCTGTTTGAAGGGTTTGTGGCCCGGGATCCAATTGGCTTCTTCGTGGTTGGTCCGCCGGAATCTTTAGAGACTGGTCGTGGCTATTTCAACGAACCCACTCTGCGTGAATTTGCCACGTTCCTTGTGGAAAAATATAACGCCGTGGTGTTTGATGGCGGCAACGATATGACTGACGAATTGGTGCAAGGGGCATTGCAGGTTTCGTCTACCGTGTTTTTAGTCATCACGCAGGATTTCCCAGCTGTTCGAAATGCCCAACGCTACATTGCCTATTTAATGCGACTGGGCTTCACCGCCGATCAAATCAAAATCGTTGTGAATCGCTACAACAAAATGGCCGGATCACACGTGGCCACCTTGGAACAGATTCAGCAAACGTTGAATCAAACGGTTTTTTACGGTATTCCAAATTCGCCATCGGTGGGCCAAAGTATCAACAAATCACGACCCTTAGTGGCTGATCGTCAATTGTTCCCGGAAATGGATAAGACTATTCGGGCGTTTGTAGATAAGGCGACTGGCGGAAAACCGGCCATGGCGAAATCGGCGTAATTCATGGGCAGCCGCACAATTCCAAGACCGGCGACTGGTGGTGCTGACCGTTGGTTCGGCATCAAGACCAAGATCCATGGCAAATTGCTGAACTCCTTGACCCCAGATCAACTGCGGTCCATGAACAAGGAAGGCATTCGCGACCAGATCGCTGGGACGATTGAACGGCTGGTAAGGGAAGAACATATCCCCATGACTCTCGCCGAACGCGAGAAGTTGATTGACGAAATCATTGATGAAATCTTTGGTTTGGGCCCACTGGAAGCTCTTTTGAAAGATCCAACCATCTCCGATATTCTGGTGAACGGTTATGATTCCGTCTATGTGGAACGTTTGGGAAAATTGGTGGAAACCAACATTCGTTTCAAAGATGCCACCCATTTACGTTTGATTATTGATCGCATTGTGTCCAACATTGGCCGGCGCATTGACGATTCATCCCCTATTGTTGACGCCCGTCTTCCCGATGGTTCCCGTATCTGCGCAGTCATCCCACCCATTTCACTCATCGGCCCGGTGATGTCCGTCCGTCGATTCGGTAAGAAGCTAATGACAGTGGATGAACTAATGCGCCTGGAAACATTTACTCCGGGCATGGTTCAGTTCTTGGAAGGGGCTTGCAAGGCACGTTTGAATATCGTGATTTCCGGTGGGTCGGGTTCTGGCAAGACTACCGCGCTGAACACACTATCGCGATTCATTCCAGAATCGGAACGCGTGGTTACCATTGAAGACACTGCCGAATTGCAGTTGGTTCAGGAACATGTGGTGCGCCTGGAAACACGTCCCATTAACATTGAAGGTGCTGGTGCAATCACTCAGCGTGACTTGGTGATCAACGCCTTGCGTATGCGGCCAGATCGTATTATCATCGGCGAATGTCGTGGTGCTGAAGCCATGGATATGATGCAGGCGATGAACACTGGTCACGATGGTTCCATGACCACCACCCACGCAAACACAGGCAGGGATGCGTTTACACGTCTTGAAACCATGGTGATGATGGCATCGCAAAACATTCCTGATCGCGTCATTCGTCAAATGTTAGCCAGCGCCATCAACATTGTTATCCATTGCGCGCGGTTGAACGATGGCACCCGTAAAATCCTTTCCATCAGTGAAGTGATGGGGCTGGATGGCGATCAGGTGGACATGCAGGATCTGTTTGTTTTTGATAGAGAAGGCATTGCCGCTGATGGCCGCGTGCTCGGTCGCTTCCGCGCTACCGGCAATCGACCCTTCTATGCCGATCGCATTCGCACCTACGGTTACAAATTGGATGACGCCATCTTCAATGAAATGGTTGAGGTGAAAGCCTAAATGTTGGGATTCTTCTTTGTAGCCTTCCTCATTTTTAGCGCAGCATTTTATGCGGCCGGCCACTATATTTGGACCGTTCCACAACAACAAATCGCTTCCAGCCTTGCCGACCGCATGCGTGAGATCCGTTCCCGCAATAGTGTCCGGGATTCCTCCTCCCGTTCCGATTTAATGCGCACTGAAAAGAAGGGTGTGTTTGAATTTTTGGAAGATTTTGCCAAGTGGCTAGGCCCAGCCCGCCGCCTGCAAATGTTCATCAATCAAGCTGACTTGCGCTACCGGGCAGCCGACGTCCTGGGACTGTGCATGGCCATCCTGGTGATCGTTTTTGTCGCCTTAGGAATTTTCGGGTTGGATAATTTGATTCTGCGAATCATCATTTCAGGCATTGCCTGCAGCCTTCCTATTGTTTGGATCAATCACAAACGAAAAGTGCGGATGCAAAAGTTTGAACAGCAATTGCCCGATGGCATTGATCTTTTCAACCGTTCCATGAAGGCCGGTCACAACATGCACTCCGGTTTGGAAAGCATTGCCGGGGAAATGCCCGACCCAATCCGCATGGAGTTTCGCAAGCTGATGGAAGAGCTTTCTCTTGGCTCAACGATTGATGACTCCCTGCATAACCTTGGGGATCGTGTACCGCTCATTGACTTAAAGTTTTTCATCACCGGTTTGATTCTGCAGCGGCAAACCGGTGCCAACATGGTTTCGGTGCTGGAAAACATGTCCCAGTTGATTCGGGAACGGCTCAATCTGGTGGAGAAAATGAAAGCTGCCACTACCCAGCAACGGGCCTCGGCAGCGCTGTTGTGTTCCTTGCCCATCGTGGTCTTTTTTGGATTTTGGTATCTCAAGCCCGAATACATCCACATGTTGTTGTACGACGAAACGGGCAACATGTTTTTCACCTACGGTATTTGTTCGGAAGTGTTCGGTATCCTGGTGATTCGTAAAATCGCCAGCCCCAAAGTCTAGGTTTAACATCCATGATTATTCTCTACTTCATCGCCATCTTCGCCGCTCTGGCACTTCTTCTGTGGAGTGGAGTGCAATTGATGCAACCTGCGGAAGATCCACTCGGCACACGTCTTGAAGAGTTGCAAGCGCACGCCATGGTTTCTGGATCGCGCGTTTCTAAACGCAGGGCTGGTGGCGGCTTTTTCAATAATTTTCTTTACCTGGTGAGTTCCATGGGCGGGGAAGACTTCCTCCGCGAAACGGAACGATCATTAACC
>JAYWBH010000826.1:0-8662 GCA_043781815.1 Bryobacterales bacterium
GCTCTGGAAATGATTCAGGAAGAATACGGTATGCGTTGCGCAGCCATGACGTTAGGCGCCCACGGGTCGCTGGCCCGCATCGATGGAAAGTTTGTTTACTCACCAGCCTTCGTGGTCAATTGCGTGGACACAACCGGCGCCGGTGACGTCTTCCACGGGGCCTTCTGCTATTCTGTTCTGCAAGGCATGCCTATGCGCCAGATTCTTGATTTTTCCAACGCCATGGCCGCGCTAAATTGTACCGCCATTGGTGCCCGCGGCGGCATCAAAGGAATTGTAGAG
Source organism: Bryobacterales bacterium (assembly GCA_043781815.1). Lineage (GTDB taxonomy): Bacteria > Acidobacteriota > Terriglobia > Bryobacterales > Bryobacteraceae > JANXSF01. The sequence goes on from JAYWBH010000826.1 coordinate 283, forward strand.
GCAAAAGCACTTATGGCCAAAGCCGAACGCCGCATTCATTCCGACTTCCAAACGCGCGCCATATGATTCCTCTTCGCGACACACAACCGAGTCTGAGTACGCCATTGATCACCGCCTGGCTGATCGCCATCAATGTCATGGTGTTCTTGTACCAATTCTCACTCGACCCTTTTTCGTTGAACCATTTCATTGCCGAATATGGTGTGACTCCTGCCCGCTTCCAAGCTCTCGATTTGCTTACATCCATGTTTCTGCATGGTGGGTGGCTTCATTTAATTGGCAATATGTGGTTTCTTTGGATTTATGGCGATAACGTAGAAGACTCCTTGGGTCGCTCAAAATACTTCATCTTTTATATTCTTTGCGGCTTGGCGGCGGGAATGGTACAAGTGCTTACCAACCCTGGTTCGCGCATACCCACCGTGGGTGCCAGCGGAGCCATTGCTGGCGTTATGGGTGCCTACCTGGTGATGTTTCCCAGAGCAAAGATCCTTACTCTGGTACCTGTCTTTATTTTCGTCACCACCATGGAGATTCCCGCTGTGTTCATGCTGCTGTATTGGTTTGTCATCCAGATCTTTAGCGGCTTTGGAAGCATTGGGACCTCCCACATCAGCCAAGGCGGCGTCGCCTGGTTCGCTCATGTTGGTGGCTTTGTAACGGGCATGATTCTGGCCAAATTGATGGGCACCACCAATCGTTACGCCAAACGCCCTGAATACCACTGGTAACAATAATTTATGTTCTGGAATACGGATATCGACTTCGCCAATGTACCCGAATTGGATCTTCTAGCCATTGGCGCACAGCCCGGCGATGTGGAGCTAAGTTGTGGAGCTACGCTGCACAAGATGGCCGCAGCAGGCTATAAAACCGGCATTTTGGATTTGACTCGCGGAGAAATGACTGGCTCCGGCCTGGCCGAAGGACGCGTTGAGGAATCGAAACTTGCCGGGGCGATTCTGAAAGTCACTTGGCGTGGAACCCTGGCCATGCCCGATGCCCGATTGGAAAATAACGTTGGTGCCCGCATGACCATCGCCGGAACATTACGCCGACTTCGCCCCGCCACTCTGATTTTACCTGCGCTGAATTCCCGCCATCCTGAATCACATTACGCAGCGGAGCTGGGTTGGGAAGCCTGCGTGCTTTCCGGTATCCCAGCCGCAGATAGCTATTCCCTTCCCCATTATCCGCAGCGCGTAATTTTCTCAGCCGAAGAAAATCCCCAGTTCGTAGTGGATGTTTCCAATGATTTCGATGCGGTTGAACAAGCCCTGGCCTGCTACGTTACTCGCTTCAGCAATCTGGAAACAGTCATTGAAAGGTACAAAACCTGCTTACGCTACTTGGGCAGCCGAACAGCAGTTACACTAGCCGAAGGATTCACCAGCAAGGATTTGTTCGCAGTGAACGATGTGGTGCGAATGGACTTGAAGACAAGCTGGTAGTTTTCTGAGCGATAATAGAAGCTGAATGCCCATTCCGATTTCGCAAATGTGGACCGTTGCCAGCTATGTATTGAAACAGAAGTTTCAGGGCCGGGAACGCTATCCACTAGTGCTGATGCTGGAACCGCTTTTCCGCTGTAACCTGGCTTGCGCCGGTTGCGGAAAAATTCAGTATCCAGCACATATTCTGAAAACTAATCTTTCTGTGGAAGATTGCATGAAGGCCGTGGATGAATGCGGCGCTCCCATGGTCAGCATCCCCGGTGGCGAACCGTTGATGCATCCGCAAATTGACCAGATCGTCAATGGTTTAGTGGCTCGTAAAAAGTACATTTACCTTTGCACCAACGCACTACTTCTGAAAGAAAAACTGCACCTGTTTAAGCCCAGCAAGTATCTGACGTTTTCTGTTCACATGGATGGCCAGAAGGAACATCATGATTTGTCAGTCTGCAAGGAAGGCGGATACGAAATTGCCGCAGAAGCGATCAAGGCAGCAGTAAAAGGCGGCTTCCGCGTCACCACCAACACGACACTGTTCGATGGTGCCGATCCGCAAAGTGTCCGCGACTTTTTTGACGACATGACGGCACTGGGTGTTGAGGGCATGATGTTCTCTCCCGGCTATTCCTACGATAAAGCTCCCGACCAGCAGCATTTTCTGGGCAAAGATAAAACCCGGCAACTATTCCAGACGATCCTGTCTAATCGAAAGTCGGAATGGTATTTCAACTTGTCCCCGCTGTTTCTGGAATACCTGATGGGACAACGCAATTATTCCTGCACCCCATGGGGCATGCCCACGTACAACATGTTCGGTTGGCAAAAGCCTTGCTACCTGCTGCAGGATGGCTATGCCGATACGTTTGCAGAACTGATGGAAGAAACGGAATGGGCCAATTACGGTGAAGAATCCGGTAATCCCAAATGCGCTAATTGCATGGTGCACAGCGGGTTTGAAGCCTCAGCTGTGCATGATACTTTCAATTCCTGGAGTGGTTTCCTGGCCACCGTTCGCGGTACTCTATTTTCAAAATATCCCAATAAAGCAGCACTCAATATGCTCAACAAACCATCGAAGCATCCTGAAAAATTGGTCCAGTTGGAAGCCAAACAGGAAGAACGCACGGGCGTTGGAGCGTAAGCCTTCATGAGTGTGGAAGCACGTGAGAATCTGCAAGGGCAAACCTGGCAACTGGCAAGCGATGAGGAATTGCGGCTGGGGCTGGAAAAAGCTTTTGATTATCGTGGTGACGTCACCATCACCCGTCGCGACGGAACGGCCATTGCAGGCTATCTGTTTGATCGCAAAACCGGTAAGACACTTAGCGAGTCCCTGATCCGCATCATTCCTACAGGGACCACCCAACGCGTTTCCCTGCCCTATACAGATATCGCCGGGCTAGTGTTCAGCGGTCGTGATACTGCGGCTGGCAAAAGCTGGGAAGCCTGGGTGAAAAAATACAACGAAAAGAAGCAAGCCGGTGAAGTACAAATAGAACTGCTTCCTGAATCACTGGAAGACGAGTAAGTGGCCCAGCGCAAACATACCTACCAGATCGACTTACATTGGACAGGAAATCTTGGCCAAGGGACGTCCAACTACAAATCCTACAGCCGTGATCATGAATTTTCCGGACCTGGGAAGCCCGTTCTGCCCGGCTCGTCAGACCCAGCCTTCCAGGGCGATGCTGCGCGCTACAATCCCGAAGAATTGCTGGTGGCTGCTTTGTCTTCCTGCCACATGCTCTGGTATTTGCATTTATGCGCGGTGAATCAAATCGTGGTCGTTGGATATCAGGATCATGCCACAGGAGTCATGGAAGAAGCAGAAGATGGCGGAGGGCAATTCCAATCGGTGACGCTCCATCCACAAGTAACCATCGCTACGGGCTCCGATCGGGAAACAGCGTTAAGTCTGCATAGCGAAGCCCACAAGCTTTGCTACATCGCCCGATCTGTGAATTTCCCGGTACACCATGTTCCAGAAGTCGTAGAAGCCATCTAATACTTGCAGCTAAGGTTTTCAGCCTTCACATAATACTTCCGGTAATTCTTAGCTTTCTCATCCATACATCCTGCAAGATTCAGCAGTTCCACTTTGCGAAACTCCACCGGATGACTTTCGCTCTGCAGCGAAATATAGCCTTCTTCCAACAGCTTTCCATCCACCTTTGCCAACGGCCAATGTTTACTCACATTGCCGCCGCCAATTTGTGGCATTTCATAACTCAACACCGTCTTGCCTTCCACTATGTGCCGCACCACACCACCACCAAGCACCATTGCTTCCACCCGCACCCATTGATCCCCATCGTATGTTTTCGATTTCGAATTCATACAATGCGGCGTGAACAATTTCCCGTCCATAACCACGTTCGTCCCAGGCGTGCAAAGGTTCGCCGTAGGACGCTCCCCTTTCCCTGTTCCGCCCAACAACTGCACTTCAATCGAAATGGGGAAATCCTGATCCTTGCCCATCGTCTCTGGCTGCTGGCAATGGATCATGATCCCGCTATTGCGCAAAGCCCACGCCGGACCGCCCGGTGCCTGCTCTCCAGTGAAACGATACTCCACGGCAATGATGTAGTACGAAAACTTCTGATTGTAGAAAATGTGCCCGAATCGGGAATTGAAGTTATCGTACTTGTCGTAAGACACCTTCATCAATCCATTCTCCACACGGAACGTATTCCCGAAATTCTCATTCAGTGCATAGCCGGTTATTTTTGGCGACCAGCCCGTAAGATCGCGCCCGTTGAAAAGCTGCTGCCAATCTTTAGCTTCCTGCGCCACCGCTAAGCCAGCCAGTAACAGGCAAAGGAAATAAACTCTCATACGTTTTGCAACCTCTCCTTAATTTTCAATGGGAGTCACTGGATCAATCATCGGCCACAGCAGCGATCCAAGCACATAAGAAGCAACCATGGAATAAAAGAACAGCGTCCAATTATTATCAGTCTGTTGCAAAATGTAGCCACCTAACAGTGGAGCAACCGCCCCTGCCAAATTACCCACCATGTTCATTGATCCGCTTAAAGTCCCGGCAAACTTGCCGCCAACATCCATGCAGGCACCCCACGAAGGAGGCATCACAATGTCGTTGAAGAAGCTGGCAAATCCAATGCAAATCATCGCCAATAGCGGATCTTCAATGGTGGTAAACGCCAGCACCAGTAGAGCTGCGCAGAGGAACCCTGTCGAGGAAAGCAAGCGGCGAGTCTTCTTCAAATCACCGGTGATGGTGGTCAACCACGGAGCAATTAACCCCGATAGCAGACATCCAATCCCACCCAGGAATAACGGCAGCGCACCTAGAATGGCACTATATTCCGCACTCAAATGTTTCTTCTCTTGCAGGTAGGTAGGCAACCAAGTAATGTAAAAATACCAGGAATAAGAAAGCAGGAAGTATTGAATCCACAACAACCAAACACTCTTCGAAGTCAATAGTTTTGCCCATGGAACATTGCCATGCCCCGATGCCGAATTAACCGAGTCGCCAATAATATCCAGTTCCGCTTGGTTCACTTGCGGATGTTCACGCGGGTCGTCACGATACCAAAGATAAAACGCCAAAGCCCAGACCAATCCCAGTAGTCCGAAAATGACAAATGCAAATCGCCAACTTACCAAGCGGAACATGTAGACAACTAGTAGAGGGGTAAAAGCACCGCCCCAGCGGGCTGACATCCAAAGAATGCCCTGCGCCCGCACTCGCTCCTGCACTGGTAGCCAAGTGGTGAACGACTTCGTCAGGTTAGGAAAGCAGCCAGCCTCACCAGCGCCAAACAAAAATCGAGCGACAATCAACGATGTCTTATCCCACATGAAGCCGGTGATGGCCGTAAAGAAGGACCACCAGATGACAATGCGCATCAGAACTTTGCGCGGACCCAACAGATCACCCATCCAACCGCCAGGTATTTCAAACAATGCGTAAGCCAGGGCGAAGGCCGCAAACACGGCACCCATGTCGCCTTTGTCTAATTTAAATTCTTTCGTTATGATAGGCGCGGCTTGTGAGATACAAACTCGATCAATATAAGAAAGCACTGCCAGGGTAACCGCAAAACCAATTACCTTATGGCGCGTCCCAGTTGCCGCTCCGACTTGTCCTGTCATCACTACTCCACCTCCAACTCCACTTGGAGCCAATTTCTATAAGCCTCTGAGCCTATCACGATTGACAGCCCGACTGAACGAACCTGAACTATTTTTCGATCATAAATTTAAATGTGGATATTGCATGAAAATCAGAAGTATATAAGAATGGTAGAACTGATCGTGCTACGTCCTAACATCCAGTCAGCGCTCAAACGCTTAGCTTACACGGCTGGGGCTGTAGTGGTTTGTAGTTACGCCGCCATGTTCATTGGTGGACCACAAGGTTGGCGCTCCCTCAAAGAAAAGTGGGAACACATTGAGTCTCTGGAAAAAGAAACTGCCGATCTGAAACAGACCGTAGAGACTATCCGGAAATACAATAAGAGCGTCCAGAAAGATCCAGACGTTCAACAGTTGGAAATCCGCAAGAATCTGGAAATGATGCGCCCCGGCGAAATGGAATTCCGCTATCCCAAAGAACCGGAGAATCGTGACCCGGAAAAGCTCACCCCATAGCAGTCAACCGACCAGCCCTGTCCCTTCAACTTCACTGATCAGTAATAGCCATTGGACGAAAAGCACCACGCGGTGCATTTACACCAGTTTGTAAATGTATCGTAAAGTCGTCGCCGATTTGCAACCAATATAGCCCTCATTACGTTTATTAAAGTGAGGAGCCAAAACGTGAAACGCACAATCAACCAACTAACAATAGCCATGGCACTTGCTACAACTTTAGCCTTTGCCACCCCCAACAACAGCAACCCTGATCCGCAAAAGAATACTCTGGAAGCCAAGGTGCGGCACGAGCTTTTAATGCTGCCCTACTTCGGTATTTTCGACAACCTCCAATTTCAGGTGGATGGCGCAACCGTAACATTACTCGGTCAAGTGAACCGTCCTGTGTTGCGATCCGACGCGATCAATGTGGTGAAACGGATTGCCGGAGTCAGTGCGGTGAATGACCAGATTGAAGTGTTGCCGCTATCGAACTTCGATGACCAGTTGCGCGTCCGTGTGGCCCGCACCGTTTATGGGCAAAGCGCCCTGAACCGTTATGCGTTGGGAGCGCACCCTACCATCCACATTATTGTGAAGAACGGCAACGTGACTTTAGAAGGAGTGGTATCCCGGCAAATGGATAGCACCATTGCCAACCTGCAAGCCAATACGGTTCCAGGTGTATTTACGGTCACCAACAACCTTCACATTGAAAAGTAACCTTCAAGACAGAGTGCACAGATCCTCCGTTTGAGTAGAGGCACCATGGGCCAACCGGAATCCGGTTGGCCCGATTTTTTTGTCCAAAGCGTTCCATTCAACATTGGGCTGTTAAGATAGTAGTTGCTTTTGAATAGAAATCTTCCCTGTCGTAAAAAGAGAAAGTGTTAGAACACATTAAGACCCTTGGGTCCCTCATGATAATTTTAGGTATCCTCGGCGCGCTGATCGCCATTGGGTGTCTAGTTGCCTTCGGCGGTTTCGCCGGCATCACCGGCAACGATGATTACGGACGTCCCGGCACCATTGCCTCCACTCCACTTTGGGGTGTTTTCACTGGATTTTTAGCCGGTTTTTCCATTGCCATGGCCCCCTTTCTGATCCTCGGAGGCCTTGGTTTACGCAAGCTGAAACCATGGGCCCGCTCCATGAGCATCGTCGTCTGCGGAGTCAATATGCTAAGTGTCCCGCTGGGAACCTGCTTGGGCTTTTACGCGCTTTGGGCGCTACTTTCTGAAGAAAGTGAACCCATTTTCGACGAAGGGTTCGGACGTGGTCCAGTCCGCGTTCCTCCCCGCACATCCCGTCCAAAGTAAGAAAATCGCAAGAAATACACACCACAGAGTCTGCAAATACTGCACACAACCCACGCTGCTACCGTACACTGGCCATTCTCAAGTCCTAAGTCATAGCAGTCTTATGGGTGATTTCACCCTATTTGGACATTTCAACGTCGGCAACATTGGATAGCAAATTGCTCACCATAAGATCAAGGAGCAATAAATGCCTTTGATAAATGTTGTCGTAATGCTGATCATCGTCGGTGTCGGCTTGTACATGATTAACCGTTACATACCCATGGCTGCCAGCATAAAGACCATTCTGAATTTCGTTGTCGTTGCTGTTGTCTGCATCTGGCTGCTGCAAGTGGCTGGGTTGTGGGGAAACGTTACCAATTTCCGGCTTACCAGGTGAAATTGGCCACATGCGGACACATGACGCCGCACGGTCAGTTACTTCCCAATAACATCAGAAATTTAAGGTCAATCGGGATGGACCTAGAAGTGCTAACCAACATAGTGCGGGAACAAACCGCTGAGATAATTTTTGGATTAGGAGTAAAAACATGAAGTTATTTAATAATGCTACAACAGTCGGCTGTATGGTTCTGGTGTGTTCGGTGCTTGCACCCAACGTCAGAGCTGACGATTGGAACAGGAAGACTGTGATGACTTTTAGCGGTCCAGTAGAAATTCCAGGCGTTCATCTCACAGGGTGGGGCGTTCTACCCGCAGGAACCTATGTGTTCAAGATTCTGGATTCTTTATCAGACCGCCACATTGTGCAAATTTTCAATAAAGAAGAAACATCCATCTACGCAACCATTCTGGCTATCCCGAACTATCGCTTGAAGGCAACTGACAAGACAGTGGTGACCTTCAGTGAAAGGCCGGTTGGCCAACCTGAAGCGTTGCGGGCGTGGTTTTATCCTGGCAGAAATTGGGGCGAAGAATTCGTTTATCCGAAATCTAGAGCCATGGAAATAGCGAAAGCAACCAATACACCTGTTTTGTTTACCTCGGCCGACATCCCAATGGAAG
>JAYWBH010000827.1:0-2828 GCA_043781815.1 Bryobacterales bacterium
GGAAAGCTCCATTCAACCCCTAGATCTGCTCGAAATCCTACAAAAAATACGCGCTCCCTTTTTTGAGGAACTCCGTAATCTGCAGCATTAAGCAGCCGGTAGACCACGTTGTATTCAGAATGCCCACGATTTGATGTGCGGTATTTCTCCAGGCGTGCTCTATGTTCTTTCCATCCTTCAGAATTTTGTCTTTGGAGGCTGGGGCTGGTCAGTTGCAAATAAATATATTCAAAGTAACTTGAAAAAGACTCGCGCATGAGGCCTTTCACGTTTTCGAAGATGAATGCTTTGGGATGCAATTCGCGCACTGCCCGTACCGCTTCTGGAAACATGTCGCGCATATCCTGATCGCCGCGATGCTTCCCACCAAGTGAAAATGGTTGGCACGGAGGCCCGCCTGACACCATTGCAACTTCGCCACCAACAGAACCGTAGTCGAAGTTCCTCACATCAGCCTGATGTAATGGCCATGCCTGCATTGCATGTAGGGACCCACGTTGGTTTTCACGGAAAGTGTCGCAGGCGTCCGCATCCCACTCAATCACTGCTGCATGTTGAAAACCAGCGTTCGCCATTCCCATGGCAAGACCTCCAGCTCCAGCAAAAAGTTCAACGCTGCGCATCCATAGCCTCTCTATTTGTCTCAATCCAGGTTCGGGTAAGCCAACCCGGATTCCGATCATTCACATTAGAACATATCGGTTAGTGTCAACTGAAAACTAGTCTAGTCCGCGCCCGATGTCGGGCAAGCAGTTCCATTTGGTAAGGCATTTCCAGCAATGTCGAAATTCGGCGAGTTGCGATATCCCATCAATTCCCTTTAGCGGCACAGTCTTTTCGACGGTGCTGCACCATAGACAGCAGCCGAACACTTCGTCATCCGAGCCTAGCGCTTATACAACTTGTTACTGCGAATATAATCCAGCACTGGCATGGGCAGCACGCTGAGCCTGTGACCATGGGCCAACTCTGCCCTAATTGCGGAGCTGGATACCAGTAACGACATGGAGTTCAAAGGCTCCACCTTGGCACCTTCAGGAACCTTGTAGGGATGTCCAGGACGTGACACCACAATGAATGTGACAAGGTGCAGAACTTCTTCAAAACGGTGCCAGGTTTCAATCTCTGCAAAAGCGTCGCCGCCGATCAGGAAGAACAACTCACAATTGGGACCCACTTCGTTTCGTACCCGTTCAATGGTCAGAATAGAGTAACTTTTCTCAGACCCTTCTTCCATGCGCGAAGGTACAAATCGGCGATCAATGGCACAAGCCAGTTCAACCATGCGCAAGCGATCTTCAAAGCTTGCACCCAGGCCACGAGTCTTATGCGGCGGGTTGGCCGCCGGGATGAACAACACGCGATTCAAATGGAATTGTTCCGCAGCTTCGCGCGCTATTTCCAGATGAGCAGTGTGGATCGGGTCAAAGGTACCGCCAAAGATTGCGACTCTCAATGTATCTATGTTAGAACGTCAAGCCCACCAGAACTTCAGCTTGCGTAGAAGAATTTAACAACGTAATTGGATTGATCTGGAATTTGCTTTGTCCCCAACTAGTAAGTCGAAGCTCAGGCGACAGGCGAACTTTCAGCAACTTTGCTTCCACCCCGGCACCCAACACAAACCCACGTCGACTCTTATCCGCGGTTTGATTGGTGGCAAACTTGACCACATCGCCGATGCTTTGAAACGACACACCGCCTTCTACAAACGTCCGGACAACTAATCCTGGAAAGCGATATTTGGCCAACAAGGGAATTTCCCAGGTGCTGGCAGTGGTAGTGCTGGGATTCGATTGCTGCCGTTTATACAGCGCGTCCACCTGCACAGAAAGTCCCAGTGGAAGGCGAACTTCAAAAGTTGGTCCAATAGTGAAACGGCTGGTCTTCACCGTTTGCACAGAGAATTGATTGACAAAGTTGAAGGTGTCGGTAAGCGGGATGCCGCCTCGAATTCCATAGCCGATGTTCTGCGCGCCAACCGGGGCAGCGATCAGAAGCCAAAAAACAAATAGTTGCTTCATTGTTTTATTTTAGCGCCCTTGTTCGTTTTTGAATTGCGGTGTTGGATGCTGGCCCCTCTTCAGCGTCGAGAGGGCAAGGTCAGGGGTAGCAGATTTTGGGCGTAGGCTCAGTGGCTGTAGGAGTTAGCGGCTGAGCTGCGTTTGCCTTCGAGGGTTGAGTCGCGAAGTGAGTTTGCGTTTATCGTCGTTATGCATTGTGAGGACAGGATAGCAGGCGAAGGCGTGGGGGTTATGGGTAAGTGACTTAGAATCATGGTGCAATGGGCTGTGACTAGGACGATTTGATCCAGGGGGAATGCGCGATTGTCTGGGCGGGGGTAACGGTAGAAGCCGGACTATTCGGCGCTTAGGGTAGCGTCGTGATGGCTTGAGTAAATTGGTGCCCACATCCCTGGAAATTGCGTCGGGTCAAGGCTACGCGGGTGCCTTACGTTTTCCGTTTAGAGACTTAAGATTCTGGAAATACTCCATCTGTCCCGGAATCTCCCGAACCAATTGTGTCAAGGCGCTCTGCCTCCTTTTCACATCATGGTTAAAGTGTAAGTTCAGGCTGACCGGGTTTTTCGGCAACTTCCTCCACCGCGATCACGCAACTGGCGCGCATTTCAGTAAACAGTTGAGATAAGCGGCTGACGGCTTTGGATTCGCCATTCATTCCCAGAATCGAATCACCTAGGGCGACAACAAAAGGCAGTTCGCCGGCAGCAGGCGTGTGCCATGCCCGGCTACGGGAATAAGAGCGCTTTGAATCACCTTACAAATATATAACGGGTCTGCCACGCGACGCAGTTACGTTACTATTTT
>JAYWBH010000828.1:0-8656 GCA_043781815.1 Bryobacterales bacterium
AAAGATTACATTCGGGATAGAGAACAGAACTATCGGAACATACTGGCTGAACAGCAGGGCAAGTAGCAAAGAAGCGGCGCTTTCCAGGTAGAATTGCAGTATGTATCGATTCCTTGGCGTGCTGGCAATGCTGTGCCTTTGCATCATCCCTTCACACGCTCAAACCATTACTGCGACGATTGCGGGAGTCGTGAAAGACCCGCAGGGTGCGTTGATTCCTGGTGCTACCGTTACTGTAATTTCGGCTGAAACCAGCCAGAAGCGTACGGTGAAAACCAGCCCGGAAGGTCGCTATAGCGTTTCCTTCCTACCACCTGGATCTTACGAACTTTCAGCCACCATCAAGGGTTTCGGGCGAGTGACACGTGGCGGCATTGTGCTTGAAGTTGCGCAAACTGCGGAAATCGATCTTTCGTTGCCTCTTGATACTGCTTCTGAGACCGTCATTGTTCACGAAGACGCACCAGCGCTGGTTACGGAATCCTCCAACCTGGAAATGACTGTAGAAAATAAGCTGATCGCTGAACTGCCTTCGGGTGAGCGCAGCACAATGAGTTTCATCAATCTGATTCCAGGTGCGATTGACGGGGGATTTGCCTTGGCTCAAGGAGAAAGTTTGAACACCAACGGCAACGCCCAGGGCCCCATTGGCACGGCTGGAAACCGTAATTTCTTCGACTCTAATTTCAGCGTCAGTGGTGGTCAGGCATCCACCAACGATGTTCTGCTGGATGGTGTTTCTGACACGGTTGGTGATTTCAACGGCATGGCAATTTCACCTCCGCAGGATTCGGTGAGGGAATTCAAAGTCTTATCTGGAGCGATTCCCGCTGAATACGGTCGCACTGGAAGTGCGGTGGTGAACTTCATCACCAAAGCTGGTACGAATCGTTTTCATGGTGCCGTGTACGAATACTTTCAAAATGGAGCGTTGAACGCTAACGGCTGGCAGCGCAATCGTCGAGGATCCAGACCCGACGGCACCGCCAATCTGCCGCGTATCCCCATTAAACGCAATCAATATGGCGTGGCTTTCGGCGGGCCGGTGATGCTTCCCAAACTTGGCAAAGTGAAAAACACTTTTTTCTTTTTCAACTATGAAGGACGTCGCGAAGCCAACCCGTTCAGCAAGCAGTTAACCGTACCCACAGCGAAAATGAGGCAGGGTGATTTGTCGGAATTACTGACAGGATCAGCCCGTACCGGCTTGACCAACGCAGATGGATCAGCGGCCCTGTTCGGCCAACTATACGACCCCTATGCTGCGCTATCCGCCGGTAAGCGCCAAACTATTTCCGGTAATCGGCTGGACTTGCTCCCTAAGTGCGGGACAGGCCCGCGCACGGCAGCCTGCCTTGATCCAGTAGCGCTGAAGCTGCTCACCTACTTGCCCTCCACCAATCAACCGGGCCTGGTGGACAACTTCGTATTTTCAGGCACAGCGCACTTTCAACGCGATCTATACGCCGCCAGGGTGGACCGCACCATCAACGAACGTCACAGTTTTTTTGGACGCATCAGCACGGAAGATCGCTTTCAGGCTGAACCAGATTTCCTGGGCTCCATTGCATCTAATTCCAGAACTATCAACGACACGTTTTATAACGTGACGGTCAATGAAGTGTGGTTGATGCGTCCTTCAGTGATCAACAACTTCCGCTATGGCTACACGCGGGCACGGGCTCATCAAGTGCTGTTGAGTGAAGGCTCTGACCCGGCAACTACGTTGGGCCTGCCCGCTTACATTGCTGCAGCCGGACCCATTGCATCGTTCCCAATTTTCAACTTTAGTGGTGGACCGGAAGGGCAAGGAGTTCCTGGGGAAATCACCAGTTCACAGATTTCCGGAGGCGGCAATAATCAACCGCGCGATACCCAAACGCTAGCCGATTCGGTAAGCATCATGAAGGGCAAACACACCTTAAAAACTGGTGGCGAATATCGGCTATACCGCTACTTCGCATTTCAATACAACAGTCCGGATGGAAGTTTCAGTTTCAACCGCACGTTCACCCGTGGGCCGACGCCAGGTGCATTCATTGCCAATGTTCAGGAAACCGGGTCGTCACTGGCATCGCTGCTGATGGGGTTGCCGTCGGGTATTTCCAAAGAATCAGTCAGTCCCTTGACGCTCTACCACCACTATGGCGCACTCTTCTTTCAAGACGATTTTCGAGCAACGTCGCGGCTAACTTTGAACCTGGGCCTGCGTTGGGATTTTGAGACCAGCACTGGCGAATCCCACGGGCAGGTTACGAATTTTGATTTCAACGCACCTTCCCCGCTGAATGGAAAAGTGCCTTCTTCTACCGACCCTGGCGTGCTGGCATTGCGCGGCGGTTATACGAATCTTCCAGGGCTTCTAAGCTTCGTCAATGGGGCGCAAACCAAGACCCATTGGAATCGCTTTGGTCCACGCATTGGAGCTGCATATCGGGTGAACAATAAGACCGCGATACGGGCTGGCTACGCGTTGTTCTTCGTTCCGATTTCTGTAGAACAAGGGACGGCCCTGGGCAACGTGTTCAACACTTCCGTTTCGCAATCCGATGCCACAGTGCAAATCATTCAGCCGGGGGGCACTGCTACACCTACCGTGTTCTTAAACAATCCTTTCCCAGGTGGAATTCCTGCGACGCCCGGCAGCACACAGGGTGCCAATACGTTGCTGGGACAAGCCATTACCGTTGTCCCACCAGACCGCGCAAATCCTTATAACCAGCAATGGAATTTTGTGATTCAACGGCAACTGGTGAAGAACATGGTTCTTGATCTGGCTTATGTGGGCAGCCATGGGCGAAATCTGCCTGCGGCCAGCTTGAACATGAACCAACTACCGCCGGAATACCTGGATTTTGCACGAGCGCACTTCGGGGAATATTCCGATGTGAACGGACGTCCTGCAGTGAACCCATCGGGCTTTTTTAGCGCTCAGGTTGCCAACCCGTTCGCCGGAACGATTACAAATCCAAACTCAGCATTAAGAGCTGCAACGGTCACTCGTGGACAGTTGCTATCGCCCTTTCCACAATACACAGGCGTGGCTTCTTACCGCCCGCACATCGGGTCGCTCAGCTACAACGGTTTGCAAGTGATCTTACAAAAACGCTTCAGCAACGGAGTTTCCAGCACGGCGAGCTACGTCTGGTCAAAGTCCATTGACACTGGCGGACCTGGCAATAATTCCGGTCGTGGAACTTCCGTGGAAAACATTTACAACATTGCCCAAGATCGTTCCATTTCCAACTTCGATGTACCGCATCGGTTGGTGATGAGTGGTGTGTGGGAAATGCCGTTCTTCAAGAAGTCCAAGATGTTAGCCCCGCGAATTTTGTTGAAGGGTTGGCAGTTGAGTGGGACCTATATCTGGCAACGCGGAACGCCTGTGAACGTTACTGCCACAGGCTTTGGATTGGGATTTGCAGTGCGACGTCCAGACCGCATTTCTGGTGTGGATGCGCTGATTGACGCGTCTACCGCACGGCAAAATGCCCGCGATGGCAAGGTATGGTTCAATACCGCTGCATACATTCAACCTCCGGATTTCCGCATGGGAACAGCGGCGCGTAATTATTCCGATGTTCGTCGCGATAATTACCGCAACGCCAATCTATCCATTGCCAGAAATTTTACGTTACGCGAAGGGATTCGCCTGCAGTTCCGCGGAGAATTTCTCAACGCATTCAACCAGGTGATTTTCGGCACCCCAGGAACAGATGTGGGCACGCCTGCCACCTTCGGTATGATTACTACTCAGGGAAACACGCCGAGGAATTTACAGGGCGTCATGCGGATTACGTTTTGAGTAGGAAGGACACTAAAGAAATGACTGGGCAGATTGCCGTTGTGTTGGTGGACGATCAATTATTGGTCGCAAATAATCTACAGACTTGCCTGGAATCTTTTCCAGATATCCACGTGGCTGGCATTGCAATCAGTGGAGAAGAGGTGCTGGAAAAGCTGCCCATATGGAATCCGCAAGTGGTCCTGATGGACATGCAGATGCCCGGTGGCATGGATGGCGTAACGGCAACTCAGCAGGTGAAGTCTCGTTTCCCTGCAATCCAAATTATCGGGCTGACAAATTCTGCAGATGAAGGGCGCATTTTAGGATTGTTGAGAGCAGGGGCATCAGGATATGTTCGGAAAGACGCCAGCGGCGAAGTGCTGGTATCAGCGATTCGAGCAGTGGCATCTGGACAACATTACATGGATGCGCCGCCAACCATAGGCAGCGGCAATTCGGCTGAGGAATTATCGCCCAGAGAAACGGACGTGATGTTGCAGATGGCCTTTGGACGGTCGAATAAAGAGATTGCCGAAGCGCTAACCATCACTGAGGAAACAGTGAAGTCGCACGTGGGTAATTTACTGGCGAAGCTACATCTGGAGAATCGCACGCAAGCTGTTGTGTATGCATTGAAGCGCGGCTTGGTCAGCCTGGAAGAGCTCGGATAAATAGTGTAGTGATGAAAGGTGTGAAAAAGCCCGCTAGGCGAGCTTGGCAGGCTGAATGCCTGCCCCACAAACACAACGCCTAGTCTCCCAATGTCATATAGTTTTTTGGAAATCGGAATGAAACTTCTCTAACAACTGTAGTTGCGTTTGTGGGGCAGGCGATTCCGCCTGCCAGCTTGCTTGCAAGTGATGTCTGGACTTGCCTTAGTGAAACAGGCGGCTTCTCCTGATGCGGATCATCGCAACTAGTATTAGTTTGCCGCCAGTTTAGAACTGCACCTGGGGAAGCGATTTCGACTGGCGCGAATGACGCTCAAACTCTACCGACTTCTCCGGGAAATCTGACCGATAATGACCCCCGCGTGATTCCCTACGAGCCAACGCGGCCCTGGCAATTAAACTGGCCACCAAATCAATATTTCGCAATTCGTAATCGGCACGCCCTGCCCCATTGCGACCGTTCATTGTCACCGCCAGTTTCGACAGCGCCGATTCCAGCCCCAGTTGATTGCGAACCAATCCGCAGTCCCGCCAGGCAATGGTCCGGGCGTCCATTTCGGCAATCTCTGGAAACAGTTCGGCTTTGATAGCTAACCCGGTTTCCATCAATCCACCCGCTGTTTCGGCCATGGTGCGGCCTGATCTGGCTCCGTAAACCAAGCCTTCCAACAAGGAATTCGACGCCAATCGGTTGGCTCCGTGAACGCCATTGCTGGCTACTTCCCCGGCAGCAAAAAGCCCTGGCAAAGTAGTGCGACCTTGTAGATCTGTACCAATTCCACCCATCGCATAGTGAGCCGCCGGATGCACCGGAATGGGCTGCTTTTCCATGTCCAGGCCATAGGCCAAGCATGTCTGGTATATGCGTGGGAAATGAGCTGCGGCGAATCCCGGAGCCCAATGCGTCACGTCTAAAAACACGTGCTGCGCATGCGTTCGTTCAATTTCAGAAACAATCGCGCGCGATACCTGGTCACGCGAATTCAACTCGTTGGTGAATCTCTCGCCCGCAGCATTGCGCAAGTAAGCGCCATCGCCGCGCAATGCTTCGGAAAGTAGGAATCGCGGGGCACCATCCACATGCAAGGCGGTGGGGTGGAACTGGACAAATTCAATGTCTTTGATCTCAGCCCCCGCCCTCCATGCAATGGCCACGCCATCACCGGTGGCAACGTCTGGATTGGTTGTCTCCAAATAAACGCGTCCCAAACCACCGGTGGCCAGCAATGTGGCTCGCGCATGAATCGCAATCAGCCCTTCGGCAAGCGCAATGGCACCAGTGACCTGACCTTCGTGCACCAGCAAATCAGTCACCGCAGAAAAACTGTGAAAGCGGATATTCGGCTGCTTTACGGCATGAAAATATAAGGCGCGGGCAATCTCCCGACCAGTGGAATCGCCATGTGCGTGCAGAATTCGATTGCGACTATGGGCACCTTCGCGACCAAAAAGCAGTTCACCATCTTTGCGGTCGAACTCAGCCCCCCACTCAATCAGTTCTTCAATGGCAGAGGGCGCTTCGGCCACCAAAGCGCGTACCGCTTCGGGATTGCACAAGCCGTCACCAGCGGACAAGGTGTCTTGCTCATGCAACCAAATTTCATCGTCGTCGCTTAATGCGGCGGCAATTCCGCCTTGAGCATATTCGCTGGCCGATTCCTTTAAGCTGTCTTTGGCCACAACCATAACGGTTCCGTGTTGCGACAACTCAATGGCGGCGCGCAACCCAGCCACCCCAGCGCCTATCACCAGAAAATCGGTCTGGATGGTTTCGTGAAAGATTCGAGTATTCAGGATACTTATCATGGTACAAAAAATAGATGCCCGCCCACGCAGTAAAGACCCGAAATGACTCCTATACTTGCTATGTGGAACGTGGAATTCTGGCCCGTGTCCACAGTTTTCTGCCTGCCAATCATGGCAAGTTGTTCATTGTCACAACCGAAGATGTCTGGAAACTGCACGGCCATCAACTGACGGGCCAATTCCCGTTCGACGTACTTTTTTTTCCAGGTGGTGAGTCGCGCAAGCGGCTTTCTGCTGTGGAAGCCCTGGCCGACCAGATGCTGGCCCAGGGTGCCGACCGTTCGTCTATTGTCATCGCCTTTGGCGGGGGCATTGTAGGCGACCTGGGGGGCTTTCTAGCGGCCTCATTCATGCGCGGCATTCCAGTAATTCAGGTCCCAACCACCCTGCTTGCCCAAGTGGATGCATCCATTGGTGGAAAGACCGGTGCCAACCTGGCTGGCGGTAAGAATTTAATTGGAGCGTTTCACCAGCCATTGGCCGTGCTCACTGATCCCGATGTGTTGCGGACGCTGCCTGCCCGAGAATACAATGCTGGTTTGTTTGAGGTTTTGAAGACTGGCGTCATCCGCAGTCCGGAATTATTTGAACTGCTAACCACCCGTCGTGATGAAGTGCTGGCTCAGCAGCCAGAGATTGTGGAGCGAATCATCAGCGAATCGGTGCGGATTAAGTGTGAGGTGGTTACCGCTGACGAAAAAGAGAGCGATTTGCGACGCATTCTGAACTTTGGTCACACCATTGGCCATGCCCTGGAGGCGGAGACCAATTATTCACGATTCCTGCATGGAGAGGCAGTTAGCTTCGGAATGTGTGCAGCAACGTATCTGGCCTGCTCCACTGGATTTCTAGACCCCACAACGTCAGTCAAAATTCAAGATGCCATCACAATGTATGGCCCAATTCCTTCCACCCTGGGAATAAACGCAACTAGCTTATTGGTGCGTTTGGCGAAGGATAAGAAGACAATCCAAGGGTCGGTGCATTTTGTTTTGCCTACCAGCATTGGCAGCGTCAAGATCACCAGCGGAATTGCAGAGGATCAAGTATTGGGGGCGATTGAGGCGGCATTGGCATGATTTCCGGCAAAGGCGTTGCAAAAGGTACCACTCCTGTTGGTGTCCAGACCGAAGAGCAAGCGGCAAAGTGGGTTCGTGGCATGTTTGCTGAAGTAGCACCACGCTACGACTTTTTGAATCACCTGCTTTCGGCGAACATAGATAAGCATTGGCGAAATAAGACGGTGGCCAGACTGAAGCCGCATTTAAGTAAGCCCAATCCCAAAGTGTTGGATATTTGTTGTGGCACTGGCGATCTGACCATTCTTCTGGAAAAAGCCACCGGGACCCCCGTTTTGGGCAGCGATTTTTGTCATCCCATGTTGACCGAAGCAGCCGGCAAGATTACCAGGGCACAGTTGCGATCCCCTCTGTTTGAAGCCGATGGGTTGAAGCTTCCTATCAAAGATGCATCACTGGATGTGATTACCGTAGCGTTCGGATTCCGTAATTTTGCCAATTACCAGTCAGGCATTGAAGAACTGCGCCGCGTGCTAAAGCCTGGTGGCGTAGCTGCCGTGCTGGAATTCACCCAGCCACCCAACCCGGCGTTTCGGGCAGTTTATAATTTCTACTCGCGGCATTTGCTGCCGGTGATTGGCGGGCTGATTTCTGGTTCCAGCGATGCCTATTCGTACTTGCCGGAATCAGTGAAGAAATTCCCGGAAGCGCCACAATTAGCCCAACAGATGCGCGACGCGGGATTTCAACAAGTCGAATTTGAATACATGACTTTTGGTATAGTGGCGCTGCATCTGGCCACGCGCTGAGCCTTTGAATAACAAAGAGGCGGCAAGCACCTCTTTGTTATTTATAGAACTGCTTCAAGCAATCTTGCGACGCAGAACCATTAAGCACAATAAAGCGGATCCGGCCAAAAAGAACGTGGCTGGTTCTGGATTGGTGTTTTGGCTCAACTCCAGTGAGTCTAAGCCGAAGTCGTTACCAATGGCATTTATGTTTGTGTTGAAAACTTGAAGGGTAATGGTGTTGCTTGTGGTCAACGCGGTAACTGAGAATTGTTCCCAAACAGCAGCGGCCAATCCACCCCCTGTACCCGGTGCGGCCAAGTTGGTTGTAAACTGCGTGGAATTCAGCAGTGTGCCCAATACCCCTATCCCATCGTAAATTCTCAACTCAAGAACGGCGGCACCAGTGCTGTAAAGGCCAGTTGTCCAGGCACTGAATGTGTTGTTTGTGTTGGCGATGACGGCCAGAGTCTGCGTATAGACATCACCTACGGCAGTGCTACCGTTAGCAATCAGGAAGTTGTTTCCAGACTGAGCCATGGTCGGAGCCCAATTGTTGTGGCAACCGTACGCAATGGACCCAAT